>CAYHAT010000183.1:0-7145 GCA_964354675.1 uncultured Actinomycetota bacterium
GCGCCGTCCCCATAGCCACTGCGGCGATGAAACCGTTGAAGGCGGCAGAGGTCCTACCCATCATGGAAGCTCCCTCAGCCCCTTTACTGATGACGCTCTCTTCCGCTAGCCAGCAGCCATCGAAGGTGACGTCACAGAAGGGCAGGGTGTGCAGGCCCAACAACTCCTCCGGTTCACCCACACAGACGCCCGCGGCCCGGGTATCCACTACCACGGCGGATACCGCCCCTTCTTTGTCCTCCTCCAGGAAGAGGATTATGTAGTCGGCCAGGGGGGCACATGCCACCAATGGGGCTATTCCGCTGAGCGAGAAGGCGCCCTTGCTCTCTCCCAGGCGAGGTTTATCCTCTCTCTCCTCAAAGCCGGGGTAGGCGATGGTGGCCATGACCGGTTCCTTCTCACCACTGGAAGCGATGAGTCGTAGGCGCTCCTCCTGGGCGCCGCCGGCCTCGATGAGTGGGATGCAGGCGGCCAGGTGATGGGCGAAGAGGGTGGCCACTCCAGCGCATCCGAAAGCCAGCTCCTCCAGGACCTGGGCGGCAGTGAGGATATCCTGGCCCACGCCCCCGTATTCCTCGGGGATGAGCATGGAGGGGAGCTCCAGCTCCGAGCTCTTTACCCAGACAGCCTTGATCCGTTCCGGGTCGTAATGGGAATCCAGCTCCAGGGCGACCGGCTCTATCTCGTTGCGGCAGAAATCCCGGCAGACCTTATGTATGATCCCGCCGACGCCTTTATCCATACCCACATCAGAACTCATAGCCGACCTCCCTCTCGAAGACATCCAGCCGGTTGAGCTGATTGGTGCCCTCGTATATCTGGGTCACCTTGGCGTCGCGGAAGCACTTCTCAATGCCGTATTGCCGTTTCATCCCCTCCAGTCCCACAACGTTACAGCAGGAAGAGGTGGCGCGCATGGCCAGGTCCGCTCCCGCGGCTTTTAATGCCGAGCCGTGGCGTATGCAGTTCTCGATGATCTCCTCGGTTACCAGCTTTTTCTTCATCCCGCCGACCATGGAGGAGACCAAGCCCGAGCCCGCCAGTTCCTCCAGCTTATCCGACATCAGGACGCTCTTAGGGGTGATCCTCAAGGCGATGTCGGCCACCGGGTTTCTCATCAATTTCATGGCATGGTAGAAATCCATGGCCAGGGCGAAGTCGACCCAGGCATGCCTGAGGTTGATGATGTCCATCATCAGGTCGGCCAGGGCGAACTGCACCCATCCCTCATCGATCAGCCGGTGCCCTCTCACCTTCCTCTCGGAGGCGTATTTGACAGTCCTCTCCACCACCCCCCGAGCCAGGCCGATGGTGGCCGTGCCCACTCCGCCCCGGGTCACCGAGAGTATCTCCTGGGTATGCTGCATTCCCTTTCCCTCCTGAGACCACAGGTTCTCTGCGGGAATGAAGACGTCGTCGAAGAGCAGTTCAGCGGTGGGACAAGCCTTCTGGCCGCACTTCACCTCCACTTTTCCCACCGAGAAACCGGGGGAGGTGGCCGGTAGCATGAAGGTGGTATCCGTCTCCAGTGGGCGGCTGCGGTCCAATGGGGCGTTTACCACTACGAAGTGGGCCAGGTTGCCGTTGGTGATGAAGCACTTGGTGCCGTTGAGGACATAGCCTCCATCGACCTTCTTGGCCTCCATGGAAGGCCGCATGGTCCTCATGGCCGCGGGGTGCTCGGCGTCTGTCCCTCCGCTGGGCTCGGTGATAGCCCAGGCGAAGAAGACCGGCCTGCCCTCCTTCTCCTCGGAGACCATATGTTTGATAAACTTGAGGACCACGGCGGGCTCGTACTCCACGGTGGCGCAGCTGAAACCGAACATACTAAAGGTGATGACGGCGAGGAGGCCCAAACAAGCCGCGCAACCCTCCTCGGTGAAGACGAACGCATCCAGGGCACTCCAACCCCTCCCCCCCAGTTTCTCGGGGATGAAGGCGGTGGGAAGGTGCTCTTCCAAGGCCTTGTGAAAGAAGTCCCAGTCCACGTAATTGGGGTCCTCGGAGCATTTCCTGTCCACCTCGAGGGCCCGGGGAGCTACCTCCTCACGGGCGAACTTACGGGAGAACCTCTGGGCTTCCTCGGCGTGCTTGATATAGGAAGGGAACTTCTTCTTCATTATCCCCAGGACGGGAGCGTATTCGATGAGGTCCTGCTCGGATCCCATGTAGGAGTACGGGGTGGCTTTCTCTATCATGTGCCCTTCCTCCTTACCCGATCCAGGTGACCCTGGCCGGCTCTCTCTTTACAACCCGGTCGCAGACTCCCTTCGGATAGCCCAGGGCTATGGCGGTGAAGAACTCGAAGGGAGGCTCGATGCCCAGCTTCTCCTTGACGAACCTGGGATATAGCTTCAGCGGTACGTTCATCAGCCCTATAAGGCAGGTGGCTAATCCCAGAGAGTGGGCGGCCAGCACCATGTTCTCCGCGCACAGGGCGGTGTCCAAGTCCACCTGGCCGATACCCCGCTTATCCTTGAGGATGAGGACCAGCGTCGGGGCTCCCAGGAAGAGGCCGTGGTCGGGATGCTCGTATACCGCCTTGGCCCCCATGGCCCCACGTTGGTCGGCGTTATTGACCATGCGGTAGCTTAAGAGGGTGGTGAGAATCCTCTGGCTCAAGGGGCGTTTCTTGAACTGCTGCAAGCTGGAGGGGAAGGCCAGGGCGATGATAGACCTCAGGGCCTTCTCGGTTTTGTTGCACATCTCGTTGATGAGGTCCTGATCCTGGATGACCACGAAGGCCCAGGGCTGGCAGTTGCCGGCGGAGGGGGCGAAGCGTCCCGCCTCGATTATCCTGTTCACCGTGTCCCTGGGCACCTGCTTGCCGCTGAAAAGCCTTACACTGCGGCGTTTGTATATAACCCGCTCCGTCTCCGTGAGTTGATCCTCATAATCCTCGAAACTCTCCGGGGTCTCCTCCCCGAAAGGCCGGGGGTAGGTCTGCTCGGGAGCTGGGAAGATATCGGTGTTCCTGTAACGGCCGCTGGGCACCCTGTAGGCTCCCTTGACATCGATGGCTCCATTGGGGCAGACCGCCACGCAGCTCTCGCAGTTGATGCAGCGGAAGGTATCGAAGTTCTGGTTGAAGATCGGTACGGTATCCGTGACCTCCAGGATCTCCATGGGGCAGGTCTTGACACATCGCCTGCAGCCGTCGCACTTCTCCTCATCCACCATTATCTCCGGCCAGGATGTGGGTGGGAGATAGGCCTGTCTGAGGTTCTCTAAGAACATGTTCCCCCCTTATTCATATCGCTTTTCCAGCAGTTGCGTCTTCTTGGTCTCCCGCTCCAGGGTGCCCGGCTCGAGCCAGGTTATCTCCGGGCGGACCTTGATGAGCTTGTGCATCTCCTCCCCGATCTCCGTGGCCAGGGAATCAAGTTCCTCCTTCTTTATGTCCTCCCCGTGTTCCACCTTGAGCTTGAGAGGGGGCACCACCCGGGGCGGCTTCTCGGTGAGCACGATGCGGAAGTGGCCGGTGACCCGGGGAACGAAGCCATGGATGACACCCTCGATGGACGCCGGGTATACCGGCACGCCCTTGACCTTGAGCATGTCGTCGGACCGGCCCACTATCTTGTAGCGGAAGCCGGTCTTGCCGCAGGGGCAGGGATCGGTAAACACCTGGTGGATATCCCCCAGGGTGAAACGCATATCGAACCAAACCGCTCCCTCCGGGTGCAGGGAGGTGGCGCACATGATCCCCGTGGCCCCGTGTTCCATGGGCACCGATTTCCCCGTCTCAGGGTCCACCAACTCGTAATAGCATATGTCGTCGAGCAGCCAGTGCATGCCCTGGTAGATGGGGTAATCGCAGGAGCAGCCGTAGCCGCCGCCGGCGTCGAAGACTTTGGCGCCGTACTCGCCCTCCAGCCGCGCCCGCACCTCGGGGATGCCCGCCCCCGGCTCCGCCCCACACAAGATGGACTTCAAGCCCAGGCTCTTGACCGGCTCACCCAGGATCTCGGGGGCTTTATCGATGAGGTGCAGGGCCAGGGAGGGAGTGCCTGCGAAGACAGTGGCCTTGTACATCTTCATGAACTGCAGGATCTTCTCAGTACCCGCCTCGGCGCCGATGGGGATGATGGTCACTCCCGGAAAATCTTGCAGCCACAGTATCCAGGGAGTTCCCGCAGCGTGCATGGAGAGCCCGAAACACAAGGCTATACGATCTCCAGGCTTGAAACCGTTGCGCCAAGCCCCTCGCGCGGCGAACTCCTTGAAGTCCTCGATGCCGGCCTTGAAGTTGGGGTAAGGGGTGGGAATCCCGGTGGTCCCGGTGGTGGTGGTCAGCAGGTAGAGATTGTTCATCCTCTCCTCCCCGAAGAGATGATGCATCACTTTTTCCATGTCCAGGCCTATCTCGGCGATGACCTTCCGAACTTCCTCCTGCCCCGCCGGCGGGATGGCCTCGGCGAAGTCCTCGAAGCTCTTGATGTCCTCCGGCTTCACCCCCGCCTTGTCGAAGCGGTCGCGGTTGAAGGGGGTGTTCTCATACTGCCACTTCAATACCCTCGGCATCTTACTCCACTGCAGCTCACGCATCTCGGGAGTATTGAGTATGGGCTCGATCTCCATGTTCCAGTACTCACGCTCTTCGGTGTACTTGCTCTCATCCTCCATAGCTCTCACCCCACTTGATAGATATCTTTTCTATATTTTAAAGATATGTATGCTCATGGCCGCGGGTTCCGTCCCCAGGACTCCCCCGCCGTTCAGGGTAAGGCCCACCCGGGGGCTTTCCACTTGCCTTTCTCCCGCCTCGCCGCGCAGTTGCCACACTATCTCGGCGATCATCCCTAGGCCGGTGGCGCCCACGGGATGACCCTTGGTCACCAGGCCACCGCTGGCGTTGAAGGCCACCTTACCGTCGAGTTCCGTCCATCCCCGATCGATCCAGTCCTTGGCCTCTCCGGGACCACACACCCCCAGGTCCTCCATGAAGCCGTACTCGGAGATGGAGGTGGCGTCGTGCACCTCTACCACGTCCAGATCCTCGGGACCTATGCCGGCCTGCTCATAGGCCAGGGGCGCCATGCGTTTCACTATTCCCTCGCCGCCCAGAGGGACGTTGCTCATACCTGACTGATTTGCCGTTGCAGCCACATATACAAGTTTATCAGTATAAGCGCGGGCGAAGTCCTCGCTGGCGATTATAGCGGCTGCAGCCCCATCGCTTATGGGGGCGCACATCAAGCGTGTGAGGGGATAGGAGACCATAGGGGAGTCCATGACCTCCTCCAGGGTAACAACTTCGCGGT
The DNA here is from genome assembly GCA_964354675.1 of uncultured Actinomycetota bacterium. Classification (GTDB taxonomy): domain Bacteria; phylum Actinomycetota; class Geothermincolia; order Geothermincolales; family RBG-13-55-18; genus SURF-21. Next base: position 5,265 of record CAYHAT010000183.1, read on the forward strand.
ACTGAGCGTGGGGATTGAGGCTTCCGTTGTAGTGGTTCTTAACCGACAGTTTGCCGAAGTGCTCCGGCTTGGCCCCGTACTCTTTCATATAAAAGCGGGCCAGGGCCGCATAGAAGTCCATGAAGATGGACCGGTTCATCCCGCTTCCTTCGGTTGAGGCGCCGCCCAGGTCCGAGTTCTCGATCATCTCCATTATCTTGCCCACTTCCTCGATATCCACGGCCGTGCCCAGAGCCATATAGGATTTCACCTTATCCTTGTCGTAGAGCTTTTCGGCCCCCAGGGCCAGCACGCAGTCGTACAGCCCGGAGGCCACCGACATCCAACCCAGGTGGAAGGCGGAGGAAGCGCTGGCGCAGGCGTTCTCCACGTTGAAGATGGGAATGCCCTCTATGCCCAGAGGCCGCAGCCAGACCTGGCCCCTGATGCTCTCCTGCCCGGTCATCAGGCCGGCCATGGAGTTGGATACATAGGCGGCCTGGATCTCCTTGCGGTCGATGCCCGCGTGTTTGAGTGTGTTCTCCACCGCCTCGCGTGACAGGTCCTTTAAGCTTCGCTCCAGGAATTTACCGAATCGCGTCATGCCCACGCCGAGTACAACAACGTCCTGCATTTCTCCCTCGCTTTCGTTGCTCGAGATGCGTTTCTCTTAAGAATACGTAAGCTTTGACCTGTAAGTTCAAGTGACAGCCAGGCTGAGTCGCTTTGACAGATGATACTCATCGGTCGTGCTGAAAAGACCGCTTGAGACTACTATCCGCACTGCCCAGTTATTCGCCCCCAATCTACAGGGTATTTCGGGTGAAAGTATTTTTTGTAACTCATGGCTCGTGAAACCGTGAAGCCGTACTCAGCAAAGTTGCAGAAGGTATGCTCGTCGCTCTTGATCACAGTGCCTTTGTAGTTCCATTCGATGTCAGCTGAAGCTTTGTACACTTTTTTGGCATTAAACACTTGCGTCGTGTAGAAGTCAGTCTGATGGAAATAGGAATAGGTCAGGGTCGGCTTTGTGAATATCTGCGCGAAGAACGGATCGACTTCTTCTGCCTCTTCCATCGAATTATCTGGAAAACTCGCACTGAGGATGTTTTTGATACCAAAAGAGCACAACGTATCGGTCTCGGTGAATTTCAAGTTGGGGTGGAATTGTTTGCGCAAGCCTAGAAGACATCCGCCAATTGTGTGGAAAAGGCGATCGAGGTAGAGTAGTGGCATGAACGAGCATAGACGCTCCTCGCCCTTGTGCGTGTAAGTGACCGGAAAAAAGAAGTTGATTTCCAGGTACGGACGCACAGTGACATCGAAGATATGCTCGCGGACATTGCTGCACCTGCTGTACAGCGTCAAGAACGGAATCATACCTTTTCTCTGCTTTACAGTTGGGAATTCCCTGGCCATGATTTCGTCAGAAGGTATGGACATCCCGCTTCGCAAGATCCTCATAAGATCTGCTTTGGGAAAATAACCTCCCACAAAATAAGACAGGTTATCTCCAGACATAAATGGGTCGTGCGGTGTAACCGTTCGAAACTCTTTATAACTTATCATATCAACCTCCTAGTATTGTAAGAGCCCAAATTAACCCGAGATTTCCCCTATGTATTTCCCGATGCCTTAACTCTACCCCCCTGAGGGAAAGTTAAAACGCCCAAGCCCCGGTTTTCTCCTTCCCCCCCGAAGATCCTGCCGGCCATGGGGTGAAAGACGCCCTCCGGAGCGATATCCGGGGAAGCTTGACCGCTCGAGGTATGTTGCATATGCAGTTGCCTTTCGTTACCTGCTGCCTCAGGTCGGAGCCATAGCCAGGGACCTGATGCGGGCAAGAAGCATGGCGAAAAGCTCCCCTGGAACCGCCACCTCCGCCATCTGGAAGACCGTCCT
>CAYHAT010000184.1:0-7142 GCA_964354675.1 uncultured Actinomycetota bacterium
CACCACCCTCAACGGGGTGCCGGTAGTCGATGTAGGCGGCGCCAGCCCCCTGGCGGCGGGCATGACCGTTAACTCCCCAGGCGAAGCCGCGGGGGTCATCGCCCCGGGCGAGGAGGCGGTGGTGACCTTTATCGTGCAAGTCGGAAACGACCTCCCGCTAGGCGCAGAGGTCAGGAACACTGCCAGACTGACGGCGGATGGCGTGACCCCGATCGAGACGACCTCCGTCAATCCCTCCCCCGCGGGACTGCCCGCCACCTGGTATTTCGCCGAGGGGAGCACCCAGCCGGGATTCGACGAATACATCCTGCTCTCCAACATGGGTGACAGCGATATGACCGCGACTATCACCTACATAACAGAAGGCGGGACCCAGAGGGACATCCCACACCTCGTGCCGGCCCACAGCCGCCGCACCGTCTACGTCAACGCCGAGATGCCCGGCGAGACCGGAGTGGCGGCCATCGTTACCGGCCAGGAGGGTCTCATCTGCGAACGCTCCATGTACTATGTGCACAACGGCATCCGGGGAGGCGACGATGTCATCGGGGTCAACGCTCCCAGCATCGACCTCTTCTTCGCAGAGGGCTTCACCGGCACGCCCGGCAGCCCCTTCGAGGAGTGGATCCTGCTCCTCAATCCCGGCCCCAACCCTTCCAGGGTGATCATCGACTATCTCTTCACGGACGGATCGACTATGCAGAAGGAATACACGGTTGGCGGCATGAGACGCCTGAGCATAAACGTCGATGGGGAGGTCGGAGAAGGCCGCGAGGTAAGCGCGCACCTCCGCTCCGAGCTGCCAGTGATTGCGGAGAGGGCCATGTACTTCAACTACAACGGGAAGTGGCCCGGCGGTCACAACGGCATGGCGGCAACCGGCGCCCGCAACGACTGGTACCTGGCGGAGGGGTACACCGGATGGGAGGGCAGCCAGTTCGACGAGTGGATCCTGGTGGCGAACGAAAACGACCAGGCTGCCGATATCACTATCACTTACATGTTCCCGGATGGGAGCACCAGGGACGTGCAGCATACCGCTGCCCCCCACAGCCGTCTCACTGCGAGCGCCGACGCCGAAGTCGGCCAGGGGCAGATGATCAGCGCCCACGTCCACTCCGACGTGCCCGTGGTGGTGGAGAGGGCAATGTACTTCGACTACCGCCTGAAGTGGGAGGGCGGGCATAATACCCTGGCGGCTTCCGTTCCCGCTTCGCAGCTATATTTCGCCGAGGGCTACACCGGAAATCCCAGTTCCCAGTTCGAGACCTGGGTGCTCATCCAGAACACCGCCGCCGATGCCAAGGTCGCCCGGGTGGATTATGTCCTCATGACCGGCGAGGTGGTGAGCCAGGAGCTCCAGTTGCCGGCACATTCACGCACTACCGTTTTCGCCAACCAGGTACTGGGAAGGGAGGACCTGGAGTTCTCTATCCGCGTGACCTCGGCGGACGGCTCCCCCACCCTGCTGGCGGAGAGGGCCATGTACTTCCACTACGTGGGACCCATGGGCACCAGTGAGGGCGGCCACGACGTGGTGGGATACTAGGTTCTCCTGTATATAGTCATCTCAAACGCCACGGCCGTTAAGGATCGGGGAACGTAAGCCCTCGGCGGCCGGCACGTTCGAAGGAGCTTGGAAAAGGTGGTGGTCGTATTGCGCCGGAGGCATTTCTTCGAGATCACGGATCAGCATTGGTGCCCCCTGTTTTTCCGCAATACCGTAACGGACAGCTTGCGTTTCACCAGTGTAAAGACGAACATGTACGGGCCGATAACGCCCCGCCTGAGATCGGTACTAGAGGCACTGGACTGCCACGATATCGTCGATCTCTGTTCCGGGGGAACCGGTCCCGTGCTTCTTATCCAGGAGCAGTTGAACAGCCGGGAGCATTATCCCGTACTGGTGACCCTGAGCGACAAATACCCGAATATCGAGGTTTTCAAGAAGGCTGCCGAGGAATCGGCCCACCAGGTCAGCTTTATTGAAAAGCCGGTCGATGCCACCGACGTGCCAGAGGGATTGCGGGGCTTTCGTACCCTTTTCGCCTCCTTCCATCACTTCAAACCCGAGGAAGCGAAGAGGATCCTGGAGGATGCCGCATGTAAGAGGGAAGGGATCGGGGTCTTCGAGTTCACGGGGAGAAGCCCTGGCATTTTCCTCATCATGCTCCTATCCCCGATATTTCTCCTGCTGGCAATGCCGTTCATCAAGCCCTTTAGCTGGCACAAAATGTTCTGGACCTACATTATCCCCCTCGTACCCTTGGTCGCTCTTTGGGAGGGGATAGCATCGAATATGCGCACCTACTCCCCCGAGGAGCTGAAGGAGCTCATCGAAGACATAGAGGCCGATGATTACACCTGGGAGATAAGCAGGATCCGTGGCACATGGGACATAGGACGCATCCACGGCATCGGATTGCACATGGTAACCTACCTCTTCGGCTACCCGGTTGCGCCGGGATAAGGGAAGACTGTCCTTCTCGCTTTATAGTGACGTCTTATTCCGCGGGGATAACCGCAGTGATTTCACCCATGGGGCCGCCGTTATAGTCTTCACCAGGGATATCGGTCTTGTTTTTTTTCGACCCTGATGTCTTAGGTTGCAGAATAAAGGTTGAGGGGGGCGCGACATCCGCGCCCCCCACGATCTTTAATGGGCATATCCCCCGTTAGGTGAAGGTCACAGCTTGAGAGAGGTGGTCATGTCGTCGCCTTCGTACAGACGCAACCCGCCTTCCTCCAGCCTCTGCAGGAACTCCCGCGGCGGCAGGCATGCCTCGGGCGCGAGGGCTCCCTTCTCGGTGATCAGGCCCTCACCGACCATCTGTACCGCAATGGATGTTGGCAGGCAGGTGAGCATGTCCATGTGGGCGGCGGCGCCGTAGGCCAGGTGGACCCACTTGCCGTTCTTCTTGCCCGTGATGTCCGTGCGGCAGGCCGAGCAGGTCTCCGGCGGCTTGCCGATGCTCTCGAGGTAGGGCAGCAGGGCGTTGAATATCCCGCCCACGATGTCCTTCTTGCGCACGCTGTTGGTCAAGCCCGCGGCGACGAACGCGTTTGCCAGCATAACCAGGAACTTATCGGTCATTCCTCCTTTGAGGGAGACCGTCCTGCAGTTGATATAGCGAGGGATGGTCACCGGCTCCGGGTGCCCGGCATGGAACACACCGACGGAGCCCACCGTGGCGGGGAAGGTGAGCTGCTCCAGGCCCGATCCGGCCTTGATGTTCTGCAGCCTGCCCTCTATGTAGGAGGGGATCATGCCCGTTACCGCGTGCATGTAATGCAGGGTGACCGCCTTGCCGGCGGTGTCGGCGGGGTCGCACGCCCACGCCGTTGCGATCTCCTCCACCTCGTCGAGCTGGTCCGCGCCCAGGCGCGCCAATACGTTGGTGATGCCGGGTGTCCATCCCACGCCGGTGATGGCGGTGATCCCAGCCTGCTTGGCCTCCTCGTCCAGCTCCATGAAGTCGGCCGCGGCATCGTAGTCGTCGCAGATGCTGACGTAGTCCACGCCGGCCTCGATACACGCCCTGGCTACCTTCTTCTCGTACTTGTAGAACGGCCCGATGGTCCCCATGGCGACGTCGAAACCTCGTATGGTCTCCACCATCCCGGCGTGGTCGTTCGCGTCCACTTTCTGGGCGCGGCACTTGCTGCCCAGTTCCGCGGCCAACGCTTCCGCCGCCGCCAGGTCGTAGTCGGTTATCAACAGGTCTTCCACGCTCTCCTTCGACGCCAGGTCCCTGACCCCGAAGCGTCCCATCACCCCAGCCCCTCCCAGTGCGATTACCCTCATCCTTCCTCTCCTTTCCTCATGCGGCCCCGATCAGATGCGTACGGTCAGGAGGCCGTCACTTTACGATGTTCGAGAAGACCATGCCCATGGCCTCGACCAGCGCCTCGCGCATGGACAGCTCCTCCTCGTTCTCGAGCCACTCGAGCTCGAGCCCCTCCGCTATGCCCAGGAGGATGAACGCCGTACGTTTCGAGTCCATCTTCCTGAACTCACCACCTCTGATGCCCTGTTCGAGCATTGTCTCGAGGGCTTCCCTCATGCGCACGTAATAGCTCGCTACTCTGCTGGTGTAGTCCTCGCTGAAGATGTAGCTGCGGTCCACCCGGAACTTCCAGAGCAATCGCAGGTATTCCGTCTCGCGGTAGTAGAGCTCCGCCACCTCCGTCACCATGCGCTCGAACCTCTCTGCGGCCGGGCCTTCTGCGTCCCTGGCCCTCTCGATGAGCGCGAGGAAGTCCCTGAGCATTTCCTCGACCAGCGAGAAGGCCAGCTCTTCCTTGCTCTTCCAGTACCAATAGATAGTGCCTTTTCCCAGATCAGCAGCCTCGGATATCTGGGTGATGGTGGTATTGTGAAAGCCTTTTTCGGAGAAGAGCTTGAGAGCGGCTTCCTTGATCTGTTTCTCCCTGAGCTCCTTGACGGGGTTTTCGCGCCTGGCCATCTTCTCGCCCTTATTATATCGACCGACCATCCGGTCGATATAATATCATTACCCCGCCCCTCAGTCAAGCACATCCACATACTCCTCCTCTTGCGCTCGTTTGCCGGTTATCGCAAACGCCGTTGCGGCCGACTAAGAGAGTATCCAGTGAGATATCCGGAAAGGGGCGGCAGCGTATGCCCACTGCGAAGACCGGACTATATCGGCGGCTAAAGACGGTCATCCTCTCCGCCCTGCTCCTGTGCCCGCTTTTCCCCACCGCGGTCGTCCTGGGCCAGTCCCCCGCCCCCCAGGTGTGGGCGGTCTCCGACTGCGACAAGATACTGCGCGATGAGACGCCTTGGGATTCCTCCGCGGTGTGGTCGCGTTTGGGCGGCAAGGTACTATTGCACGCAGCGCGCAACGAATACGCCGCCTTCCAGGTGATGATCACAGCGAACGGAGGCGACCTGCTGGGAGCAAACGCCAGCGCCGGCGTCCTGCAGGGAGAGGGTGCCGGCATAGCGCCGCAGAACGTCAGGCTCTTCCGGGAGCATTACCTGCAAGTGACCGAGCCCTCCTCCACCATGTACGGGGAACAATCGAGCACCGGTGCAGGTTGGTATCCCGATCCCCTGGTGCCGCTGGATGCGCCGGACGGCGGAGCCCCCTGTGATGTACCATCCGGCATGAACCAGGGGATATGGGTCGATATCTATGTCCCGGAAGGTACCCCAGCCGGCGTATACAATGGGTCGATCACCGTCTCCGCCGCGGGCAGGCCATCGGGCACTCTCCCCGTCGAGCTGCAGGTCTGGGACTTCACCTTGCCCCGGGAGACCCAAATGAGATCGTTTTTCATGTACCAGCCAGGCCAGGTAGCGGACGCCCACGGGGTGGCCAAGTACGGCGACCAGTACATGGCCATCGAGGAGGGGTACGCCCGCATGGCCCGCGAGCACCGCTGCAACCTCTCCACCTCCATCTATCCCGAATGCTACGGCAGCGGCAGCGGCACGGTCATCGTCTGGGACTCCTGGCATGACGCCTTTGCCGCGCGCCATCTCGACGGCACCATCTTCCCGGACGGGAGGGGGAGCGACCTCTATGCGCTTCCCATCGGGCGAGATTTCCCGGACCCCGCCGAGCATGGGGGCCTGGGAAGCGTGGAGTTCGAGGATACCTTCATCGCCATGCTGCGGCAGTTCAAGGACCACTTCGTCCAGCGTGGCTGGTTCGACCGTTCCTTCTTATACATCGTAGACGAGCCCAACGACGCGGAAGCATACGACCTGGTACGTTATTACGGCCAACTCATAGACCGCTCTGGTACGGATTTTCCCTTCATGGTCACGGAGACTCCCCAGCCCCAGGAGCCCTTCTGGGGCAGCCTGGTCGGCTACGTTGATACCTGGTGCGCGGGCGGAGACGCCTGGCCCGGGCCCATGCATGAGCGGCAGGCGGCAGGCGAACATGGCTGGACCTATAACGGCGGCGAGCCCTATGCCGGCAGCCAGGTGATCGATACATCGGGACTGGGACCGCGCAGTTGGGCATGGATCGCCCAGCGCTACGGGGTGGAGTGCTGGCTGCTCTGGGATGCCTGCTACTTCAAGGACCTGTACAACGGCTGCAACACCAACGACGTCTGGACCGATCCCATCACCTATGACCAGCGCCGCTCCGGCGCCACCTGGCCGGACTGGGGTAACGGCGACGGCACCCTCTTCTATCCGGGGGCTCCCAGGGGTATCTCCGGCCCGGTCGCTTCCATGCGCCTGAAGTCATGGCGCCGGGGCGCCCAGGACTACGAGTATATGTGGATCTTAGACCGCTATGGCCGGGGGGACTTCGTGGACGGTTTGGTGGATGGTATCATACCGTACGCTTTCGGCGATGCTGAAGGCCGGTCCACGGCATGGAGCAAGGATGCCGCTGTCTGGGAGGAGGCGCGCATCGCCATGGGGAAAGAGTTGGCCTCCGTTCCACCTTATGCCAACGACTATTATTTTGCGGAAGGTTACACGGGCGCCGGCTTCGACGTCTGGCTGTGCCTGGGGAACAGCGCCGCGGAGGAGGTCGGGGTCAAGGTCACCTACCTCTACAACAGCCTGCCCCCTAGCGAACGCTACCTGAACCTGCCCCCTTTATCGCGTACCACCCTTTACGTTAACCCGGACGTGGGCGAAGGCAGGGAGTTCTCCATGATCGTGGAATCCACCCTGCCCCTGGTGTGCGAAAGGCCCATGTACTTCGCATACCAGCCTCCGTGAGATAAAAAGGATCAAGGACGCAGGCCGGCCGCGCCCTTGATCTCTACCGTGGTCCAAGCTCTTGCCGTCAGCGATCGCTTCCTAACGCTCTTGTGGCTTATCCCTCTGCCTATCCCAGGAGATGCCTGGCGATGACCACCCGCTGTACCTGGTTGGTGCCCTCGTAGATCTGGGTGATCTTGGCGTCGCGCATCATGCGCTCCAGCGGGTACTCGACCATGTAGCCGTAACCGCCGAGCACCTGCACCGCGTCCACGGTCACCTTCATGGCCACGTCGGAGGCGAAGCACTTGGCCATGGCGGACACCGCCGAGGCCTCGCGTCCCGCGTTCTCCACCAGATCGGCCGAGTAGTAGACCAGCTGCCGGGCCGCCTCCACCTGCATGGCCATGTCCGCCAGCATGAACTGGATGCCCTGCAGGCG
>CAYHAT010000185.1:0-7129 GCA_964354675.1 uncultured Actinomycetota bacterium
TCCGGCCAGGGCTATGGCGCCGCTTACCAGGTACATGGCGGTGTAGTTCCACAGGTCGGCCAGGGGGCCCAGGGCGATACCTCCCAGGCCGATGCCCACGTCAAAGACGGCCATGAAGATGCCCAGCGCGGCGCCCCGGTCGCTCGCCGGGGTGTGGTCCAGGAGGAGGGCGGATAGGGTGGTGGGCAGATAAGCGAAACCAAGGGCGTAGACGAAGGTACCCAGCATGAGTAGGGACAGGTTGCCGGCGAAGGAGACGATGGCCAGTCCCACCAGGGAGGTCACCGCCGACACCGTGATCAGGGGACGGCGCGGCCAGCGGTCCGCCTTTCTTCCCACGCCTAACCGGAAAACGATGAGGGTGACCGCGAAGACGGTGAAGAAGAGCTCCCCCTGGCCGATGCCCTTGGCATCAGAGGAGAGGATGATGAAGGTCTGCAGTGTGCCGAAGGTGAGGGTGAAGCCCATGGTATTGACGAATATCGCCTTCTGAAGCGCGGTTACCTTGATGCGCGAGAGCTTGCTCTTCTCACCCCGCTTTTCACCGGCGCGTGTCTCCCGCACCGCCAGGGAGACGAACATCGCCAGGACCGCCAGGCATCCCGCCAGCATGTAGACGGGAGTGAATCCCCAGGCGCTCTCCATCGCTTTTGCGACGATGGGGGCGATGGCGATGGTCAGGTCCACTGACATGTAGAAGAGGGCTATGGCCTGCAGGCGCCGGGAGGAGGGAGCGAGGTCACCGATGACGGCGTAGGCGGCGGTGTGGAAAGCGGCCAGGCCGAGTCCGTTGAGGAAACGCACGAAGAAGAGGGGCAGCGCTGAGCTGAAGGCCGCGTAGAGGAACGTCGAGGCTCCCAGCACAAGAGTTCCCGAGACGAGCACGACCTTGCGGCCGCGCATATCCGCGACGCGACCGAAGAGTGGGCGCAGGAGGGCGGCCACGGTGGCCATGGCCATCAGGGCACCGATGAGCGCATTGGAGTAACCCTGCTCCTCCAGGAAAACGGGGAGTATCGGCACGACGAGGTAGATGGAAAAATAGGCCAGGAAATTGCTCGTGCAAATGGTCACGAAATCCCGCTTGAACAGCCTGTCGTCTACGTCCGTCTTTTCTTTCAAAGCCTTCTCCCACGGTCATCAGATCTTGCCATACGTATACGTGCCAGGCCACGGTCCATATTGCAGAAACGAAGCTTCCCCTGATACGAGATCGCCACGTCGCTTCGCTCCTCGCGACAAGCGTCCAGGTGCAGGCATCGTACCGCCGAAGACGGCACCTCGGCTGCACTCGGCATAAACTTTGGCGCTTACGCGCTGCAACCAGTCGAGCGATGCCGGAAAAACCGAGCCCAAAATAAGGGATCCTAAGAGAAGTTCTCGGTGATGTAGACCTCGCCCTCGTCGGTCACATGTATACCGATGCCCTCGCGTGTGAAAGGGGTGAGTATATTGTCACGGTGGCCCGGGCTGTCCATCCATCCCTGCACCGTAGACCGGGCCAGCTCGTCCAGGTCGTTGTATTGGTACTCGAAGACCTCGTTGGTCGCCTGGTCATAGGTGTAGGACCTGACCACATTGTTGAGAAAGAGGTTTTCGCCGCCCACGTAGACCTGGTTCCCGATACTGGTCTCCAGGCGGTAGCCGCTCTCCTCGTAGCGGTCGGCGAAATCATCGCCTTCGGGACTGACGTGGTCGAAGTAATCCCTGACTGCCATATCCTTACTGTGGGACAGGGCGATGTTCGCGAGCGTCGGGTCCCATTGCAGGGGATTGAGGCCGTTGTTCCTGCGCTCCTCGTTGATCAGGCCGTGGATGGTGGCGGCGAGGTCAGCGGCGTTGCTCCTGACCTCCTGTATCTTGCCCTGGAGTTCGCCTTGCAGGTCGGGAGCCTCTTCCCCGCTAGCGGTCTCGACGGGGGAAACGGTCGTTTCCATGCATCCTCCGGCCAGGAACACGGCCCAGATAACGATCAGGATCATCGCCGCCAGGGCGAGGTCTCTGCGGACCACCTTCATGAACGCTCACCTCCGGGCACATTTTATCAGATGGAGACGGATGTAAGTGGGCGCATGGCCAGGTGCGGCAGCGGTCTCAGTGGATATCGCCGATGAGGTCCACGCGGAAGAACTTGCGCCGCCCGTCGATGAGGCAGATGGCGTCCAGGTATGCAACGCCGTTCCTCTCCACCATGCGGATGGGACGGACGGGGCGCACCCGCGTCCCCTTGCTGCCCCCCATGTAGGTGATGTGCACGATGGATGAAGAAGCCAGTGCCGGGAGCACCGCCGCCGTGCGCAGGAAGCGGTCGGCCGCATGCGAGCCGATAGAAAGAGGGCTCTGGATATAGAGGGCTCCGCCCGTGCATTCCATGAGGTCGCCGAAAGTGCGCATCTCCCGGGGACAGCCGGCGTGCAGAGCGGCCTCGATTATTCCCCGCACGGCCTGGGCGTCGGGCAGGGCGCGGTGCATGCGGTCCGCCGGCACCTGGAGGTAGCGCGCCACGGTCTCAAGGCGATGGTTGTCCAGGTGGCGAAAAGCCCGGCGAGAGAGAGCCAGGCTGTCCAGAACCGGGTTGGCGGGCGCCGGCATGCCCAGGATGGTCAGTTCGAGGGAGAGCATGGCCACGTCGAAGCGGGCGTTGTGCGCCACCAGCACGCTCGAGTCGCAGAACTCCAGGAAGGCTGTTACGGCATCCTGCGGCGGCGGAGCCCCGTCGAGCATATTGTCTTCTATGCCGTGGACGGCCCGGGCTCCCGCCGATATGGGCTGGCCCGACTGTACCAGGGAGCTGAACGTCTCCGGTTCGCCCCCGCTGCGAAAACGAACCGCACCTATCTCGAGAACCCTGCTGTAAGAGGAGAGCCCGGTGGTCTCCAGGTCAAAAGCGCAGAAGGTGACCTCGCCTATGTCTGTATCGGGATGCCAGCAAATGGTCACGCTACGTCTTTCGTCTCATCTTATCCAGGGTGACAGCGATGCTTACATCATGACATGGGCATACGACACAAGGCATATCTCCGGGCTCGACCCCAGGGTATGCGGCGGCTTTGGCACTTTCCAGGTCTGACCCAAGGTATGCCCCAAGGGCGCCATCGCCGGAGGTATAATACAGGTGGCGTGGAGCCTGCAGGTAAAGGCCACAGCCGGCTTGCAACGATGTAAGGGGTCGTCGCTTGGCTGGCGAGGATCCATCCGCGCAGAGGCGGAAGGAGGGACTTAGATGAGGATCGCATTAGTGGGAGTGGGAGCCATGGGCACCGTCATCGGCGCCCTGCTCACAAAGAACGGTGAGGACATCGTGCTCGTGGACGTCAACGAACCCCACATCAAGGCCCTGAACGAGAAGGGGGCGAAGATAGTCGGGCATATGGACCTCACCGTGCCGGTGAAGGCTATGATCCCCGGGGAGATGGAGGGCATCTATGGCCTCATTATCTATCTCGTGAAGACCACTTACGACGACGTGGCATTGCCCGAGATCCTCCCCTTTCTCGGAACCGATAGCATGGTCATCACCCTGCAGAACGGCGTGCCGGAGGAGAGGGTGGCCGCAGTGGTGGGCAGGGAGAGGACCCTGGGCGGCGCCATCGGCTGGGGAGCGACCTTCCTGGCCCCCGGGGTCTCCGAGCTCACATACGAACCCGTGGAGATGACCTACGACATCGGTGAGATAGACGGCTCGGTCACCGAGCGCGTCCAGGCGGTAAAGGCTGTACTGGACAAGGCCGGGGAGGCGCATGTCTCCACCAACCTCGCGGGGACACGCTGGGTCAAGCTGATGGTGAACGTGTCCATGAGCGGCTTGAGCACCGCCCTCGACTGCACCTATGGGGATATCCTGGATGACGACAAGGCTACCATCGCCGCCATCTCCATCATCTTGGAGACCTTGCAGACGGCCAAGGCCCTGGGCATCACCATGGAGCCCCTGAAGGGAGTGGACCCCAACATCATGTTGGATGTCGTCAAGCAGAGCGAGGAGAACGCCGTCAACGTCTTCCGCTTGATATACGAGCGCTCCCGCGAACAGGTCGCGTCCATGCTCCAGGACCTGAGGAGGGGCATCCCCTGCGAGGTGGACACGATCAACGGTTATCTCACCGCCAAGTCGGCGGAGGCTGGCGTATCCACCCCGATCAACGACAAGGTGACGGAGATCATCCGGGGCATCCAGGACGGCAAGTACCCGCTGAGCTTCGACAACCTGGACATGATCGAGGTGCGGCCGCTGCAGGAGATCGTGTGAGCTCGAGAAAGGAAGCGCGATGACGGAAGAAATGAGCCCGGAAGAGATAAGGCAGAAGATATTCGCTCTGCTGAACAACTCGCCTTTCTATCTGCACCTGGGGATGGAGATAGTGGAGGCGGGGGAGGGGCGCGCCCGCCTGCGCCTGCCCGTGAAGGACGATCTGAAGAACCTCTATGGCATCCTGCACGGCGGGGTGATCGCGGCGCTCCTGGATTCATCGTGCTCCATAGCCGTGGGGACCCTGCTGGGGCCGGATGAGGCCGCCGTGACCCTGGACCAGCGCATCAACTATATCTCCAACGTCAAAGACGGCGTCCTCTACGGTGAGGGCAAAGCCCTGCACAAGGGGAGGTTCACCGGGGTGGGACAGGCCGAGGTAAGGGACGAGGAGGGCAACCTGGTGGCTGCCGGGATGACCACTTCGTTCATCATCCAGAGAGGCGTCAGTCAGGCCCGCGACGCCAAGGATCCAGTGGACGAGAGACTGAAGTGATGAGGAGTCCGGGCATCCGGAGAAACAAACGCCGGGGGAAAGCGGCAGAGCTTTCCCCGCGATGGCCTGCAGGCCTGCGATGACTTCGCTTTGAGCCGGCACTCGGGCGAACGCCAGTTCGTGGCATGCGAACAGATATGATGGGATCGAGATGGGGGCCCCGTTTCCAGGGCCCCGTGCCGCGTTCACCGGTCTCCGATCCCACTACAGGTAATACAGAGCTCACCATATCGAGCTGCCACGGCGCTGGGTGTTTTGGTCCCGGCAGTGCGGGCGGAATATGAACAGCGGTATGTATGAGAATCGTATCCTTGCGGTTATCATAGTTGATATCCGCAAGCCGCCTGCGAGACAAGGGGGTGCATGAGATGCGGGATTTCAACGGCAAGGTGGTAGTGGTCACCGGCGCGGCCAACGGCATCGGGAGGGAGATGGCCCTGGCCTTCACCCGGCGGGGGGCGAGGCTGGCCGTCGCGGACATCGATGCCGATGGCCTGGAGAGGGTGCGTGGGGAACTGGAGTCGCTCGGAGCCACCGTCTATGCGCAGGCGGTGGATGTCTCCGTAGCCGCGGACGTCGGCGATCTTTGCGCCAACATATACAGGGAGATGGGACGGGTGGACGTCCTCTGCAACAACGCCGGTGTGGCGGTGGGCGGCAATTTCGAGGACATGACCCTGGATGACCTGCGGTGGTTGGTAGGCGTGAACCTCTGGGGGGTCATCCATGGCTGCCACTTCTTCTACCCGCGCATGATCGCCCAGGGCGGCGGGCATATAGTGAACACGGCCTCGGCGGCGGGGCTGATACCCTTCCCATCCCTGGCGCTGTACAGCAGCACGAAGCACGGCGTGGTGGGGCTATCCGAGACGCTGCGGGCGGAGGCGGCACTGCATGGTATAGGGGTGACGGTGATCTGCCCCGGGGTCATCGCCACCGACATCGTGCAGCGGAGCAGGATCGTATCGGGGTCCAAGCGGTCCACCCCGGGTGATATGGCGGCGACGATGGACCGCATCCTGAAGACGCGCGGCTACGGCCCGGAGCGGGTGGCCGCCGCAGCCGTGCGCGCGGTGGAGAGGAACCGGGGGGTGGTCAGGGTGGCACCGGAGGCCTACGCCCTGGATTGGCTGCACCGGCTCAGCCGCGGCGCTTTCTGCGCGATGATGACCCTGGGTGCGCGTGTGGCCCAATCCGTGTTCTAAGCCATCGCGGCACGAGTGACAGGTGGGAAACAGTCCTAGAGGGAGGGATACCATGGATTTCAAAGGTAAAGCAGTCGTGGTCACCGGTGCGGCCAGCGGCATCGGTAGGGAGATAGCCCTGGCCTTCGCCCGGCGGGGGGCGAGGTTGGCCGTGGCGGACATCGACGCAACGAGGCTACAGGGAACAGGGGAAGAGCTGGAAGGCATGGGCGCAGAGGTCCACGTCCACGTGGTGGACGTCGCCGATGCGGAAAAGGTCGAGAGCTTTTGCGATGCGGTCTATCGCGAGATGGGCCGCGTGGACGTCCTCTGCAACAACGCCGGCATCGGGATGGGAGGGCGCTTCGAGGACATCACCCTGGAGGATTGGGAATGGATAGTCGGGGTCAACCTCTGGGGGGTCATCCACGGCTGTCATTACTTCTACCCGCGCATGATCGCGCAGGGCGGAGGCGGCCATATCGTGAACACGGCCTCCGGTGCCGGCCTCGCTCCCCTTCCCCTCATGACCGCCTATTGCTGCACGAAATATGCCGTTGTCGGCCTATCCGAGACCCTGCGGGCGGAGGCAGCCCTGCACGGCATCGGTGTCTCTGCGATCTGTCCGGGTATCGTGGATACCCCCATCACCCGGACGGCCAAGCTCTGCTCGGGGACGGACCGCTCCACGCCGCAGGAGCTGCAGGACAAGATCGTGCGCATCTACGCGCGCCGCGGCTATACCCCGGACCGGGTGGCTGCCGCAGTGGTAAGAGCGGTGGAGAAGAACAGGGGAGTAGTGCCGGTCTGCCCCGAGACCTATGCGGGGGACTGGCTGCACCGGGCAAGCCGGAAACTCAGCGACATCAACCTCGCGCGATCGGTGAAGATGTTCCTGAAGTGGTTGTGAAGATAGTGGTTGGAAGATGGCCGAACACGGGGATTTTAATAACAAGGTAGTCGTGGTCACCGGTGCGGCCAGCGGCATCGGGCGGGAGATCGCCCTCGCCTTCTCTAGGCGGGGAGCCCGTTTGGCGGTTGCGGATGTCAACGAGGATGGATTGCGCTCCATCGAGAAAGAGCTCGCGTCGCTGGGATGCGACTGCCTGGCACGCGTTACGGACGTCTCCAGGGCGGATGATGTGGAGGATCTCTGCGACACCGTCTACCGCGAGATGGGCCGGACGGACGTCCTCTGCA
>CAYHAT010000186.1:0-7110 GCA_964354675.1 uncultured Actinomycetota bacterium
CACACCAGCGTGTTTAATCTTGTTAAGAGAGGCCGGTGGATAGCTCCCAATATCTGACAAAGCCTGTTCAGGGGTTAGACAGGCGATAATCGCGCTCTCAACACAGGGGCATTATTGCGTATTTTTCGGGAAGGAAATGCGATGCGTGCGCGAGGAGAAAGGGAGGTAGGTCTATGAGAAACGCGAGTAACATCTGGCAGGGGATATGCAAAGGCCTGTCCCGATCGGAGCGGGGCTTGATCATATTGCAGGAGGAAGGGGAGAAGGTATATACGCCCAAGGAGCTGACGGCTGCGGCAGAAAGGGCGGCGCTTGGGCTGCTGAATGCAGGCATAAAGCCGGGTGACCGCGTGGGCATCATGGCCCAGACCACCCCCTCCACGGTCATCGCATTCCTCGCATGCTGGGCGGCGGGGGCGGTGGCGGTGCCCCTCCCCCTCCCCATGCGCGCGGTCGAGCCCCGGTCGTTCATCGAGCAGAGCCGCAGGCGCCTGGAAAAGGTGGAGGCGAAGCTGCTCACCCTTCCGGGCTCTTTCATCCCCATGGTCGGGGCAATAGGGGATAGTATACGCATCATCGCGACCGAGGACCTCGATAGTACGGGGGACATCCCCGCGGCGCCCTCCATGCGGGAGGACATCGCATTGGTGCAGTTCACCTCCGGCTCGACCAGAGAGCCGCGCGGGGTCATCCTCACCCACGCGAACATCATGGCCAATGCGCAGTCCATACGCCGCAAGGTGAAGATCACCCACAAAGACCGCATCGTCTCCTGGATGCCGCTCTATCACGACATGGGCCTCATCGGCTTTCTCATCACCGCCTTGAGCTCGGGAGCCACCCTCATCCTCATGCCGCCACAACGCTTCGTCGCCGACCCGGCGCTGTGGATGCGGGCTCTGAGCGAACACCGGGCTACCATAACCGGCGGCCCCAATTTCGCCTTCGCTCTGTCCACCCGCGTCCTCTCCTCCGCGAGCGCCGCAGGCCTCGACCTCTCCTCACTGCGCCTGGCTTTGAACGGGGCTGAGCCGGTGGACCACGAGGTCATGGACGGGTTCGTCAGGGCGGGAGCCGCTTATGGATTAAGGCCCGAGGTGCCCTACCCCGTTTACGGCCTTGCCGAGGCCACGTTGGCCGTGACTTTTCCCAAGCCGGGAAAGAAGTACCGGCTCGACCACGTATCCCGCGAGGAGATAGAGGAGGAGAGGGTGGCGCGTGAAGTCGAGCCCGGAGGAGAGGGAACGCGCACCCTGGTGTCGTTGGGAAGCCCCCTTGAGGGGGTGGAGGTAAGCGTGGTCAAGGAGGACGGCAGCGAGGCAGCGGAGAGAGAGGTGGGGGAGGTCTGCGTAAACGGAGATTCCATCATGCAGGGTTACTGGGGCGACGCCGCCGCAACGGCGGAGGCGCTGCGCGGTGGCCGGCTGCATACCGGAGACCTCGGATACCTCGCAGGCGGCGAGCTATACCTGGTCGGGAGGATCAAGGATATGGTGATCATCGGCGGCCGCAACCTCTTCCCGGAGGACGTGGAACGCTGCGCCGAGCAGGTGAGCGGCGTGCGCAAGGGAAACGCCGTGGCCTTCGGCGTGACCACCCGGCGGGGGCGGGAGCGGCTGGTTCTGGTGGGGGAGACGCGCCTGTCCTGTCCGGATGCCGCCCACGAGACCGCGCGCGCCGTTTCCTCTACGGTCAGGGAGGAAATAGGGGTGCCGGTGCGGGAAGTGGTGCTGGTGCCTGCAGGCAGCCTTCCCAAGACCTCCAGCGGGAAGAAACGCCGCTTCCTCTGCCGCGACCTCTACCTGGGCGACGAGCTGCAGCCTATCGCCCGCAGCGGCGCGGCCGTAATGGGGTGATCCTCGTTTCAGATCAGGGGGCGATATAGGGCTCGAGCATAAGTCCGGGCCTGATCCCCTGGCCTGACCTAGGGTTTGATGACCTCGATGAACGCCTCCAGCTTGCCCTTTTCCTGCAGGATCTTCATCCCCATCTCCGTGGTGGTCTGCGGCGGTTCGGAGTACTCCATTACCTTCTCCAGGCGCAGGGCTTCCTCGGGGCAGCCGGTGACGCAAAGGCCGCATCCTATACAGAGTTCGCGGTGCACCACCGCCCTTTCGTCCACCACCTCGATCGACTGCACCGGGCACCTCTCCTCGGCGCAGATCCTGCACCCGTTACACAGCTCTGCGTCGACCACGGGTGTGAATCCGGAAGTGGTGAAAACGGGGGGATTGCCCCATTCCAAGCTCATGCGCAGTAGCCCGCAGCAGCAGGTGCAGCAGTTACAGACGAAGGTGAGTCGCTCCTGCACGTTGTTTATCTGGTGGACCAGTCCGGCCTCGTCGAATTCCTTGAGCTTCTCTTTCAGCTCCCCCTTGCTGATGTAGCGGCCAAAGCCCCTCTCCACCAGGTAGGTGCAGGTCTCGTCGAAGAGCATGCAGGCCTCCCGGGGGGCGTCGCACTTGCGCTCCAGGTCCCTGCAGGCACAAGTGCCTATGCCCACCACCGAGGCCTGATCGATCATCTCGTAGACCTTCTGGTAGGGGAGGACGCCTGGTTCGCTTTCCACCTCCTCCTGGATAGGGATGATGCGAGAGAACCTGGTATCGGTGCCGCCGAAAACCTTTCCGAGTTTTGGCAGGTAGCTCCTCCACAGCGGCGTCAGCTTCTCCCTCATATCATCGGGCATCCCCTTCATGAAGGGGAATTCGAAGATGCCGGGCATGACCGGAAGGAGGGCGTAACCTACGGAGCCCTCCTTCTCGCGCACGAAGACCACGGCCTTGTCCGCCAGGGACTCAAGGCACAAGCGTGCCTCCTCCGGCTCCACCCCGGCGCGGCGGGCAACATCCTCCACACTGAATGGCCTGAACCCCAGGCCCAGGGCCGCCCTCGCCTCCTCCTCGCTGAAGAAGGTCTTGAGGATCTCAATGATCTCGGGTGCGGGTGGGCATCCCGTGGGATGCCGGTCCAGCAACTCCCTTAATTGTTCATAGACTTCGTCCGGCATATGCATCTCCTCCTCAGGCTGAAAAACGCTTCCACCCGTTATGACTGCTTCTGTATTTGAACGGCAACAAATTGCTGCAGTGGGAGGATCTCCCTGGCATCCGCACGGCGCTGCAGCGTCAGGGCCTCCCCCGAGCAGGTTGGAATGCATACGCCGCACCCCAGGCATTGGGCCTCGTCAACCCGGGCGGTCTCCTCGTCAGTCGACTTAATGGCTCCTACCGGGCAGCGCTCCTCGCAGTCACCGCATCCTAAACAGCTCTCCTCGTCCACCCGGGCGTAGTAGCTGGATGCGGCCATGGCGTTCGTATAGCCCAGCTCTTTTCTGGTCTGGATGAATCCGCAACAGCAGCCGCAGCAGCAGCAGATAGTCGAGACTTTGCCCCCGTAGTTATCGGTGGAGAACACCAGCCCCTCTTCGTGGGCCTCCCGCAACTTGCGCATAGTCTCCTCCAGGGACAGCTCCCTTCCCATGCCCTGTTCGACGATATAACGGCCCATGGAGCCGAAGTGAAAGCAGTTCTCCCGCTCGTGCTCGCATCCTTCCCCCACGTAGGCCTTCAGCTGGCGGCAGGGGCAGTAGGCTACGGCCCGGTAATCGACCTCCTCCACCAGCTTGCTCACGGTCTCGAAGGGCAGGACCTGCGAGCCGGGAGCGACCTCCTCCTCTACCGGTACCACCCTCAGCAGGGGGACCTTCCTGTCGCCGATCTCTTTCCCGAAGGCGGATAGGAAGTACTTGTTCCACAAGGGAGCCAATCTGCGCACCCTTTCGTTGTCCCTGCCAGCCCAGAAAGGCGTCTCGGAGAAGCCCACCACGGTTGGCAGCAGGCGGTATTTCGCCGCCCCTCCCTTTACGCTCTTGAAGACGGTCCCCTTGGACACCATGCCGTCCAGCATGCCCTCCAGTTCCCCGGGAGGCATGCCCGTCATGCCGGAGAGCTCGTCCAGGGTGGAGTTCATGAAGGGGAGCCTGGCTCCCAGCTCCGCCTCCTCTGGAGTGAACAGGATGTGGAGTATGTCCATCAGCTCTTCGCTCATAGGGGCCCCGACGGGCATCTCATCCAGGTGTTTGGCCAACCCCTCGTAAACATCGTCCGCCATGTGCATTCCCTCCTTGCTCTAACATATATGATTCAGTCGTGCCTAAAGTCATTACGATCTCTTTTTTATGGGAGGTAATTCCCGGCTCTTCCCACCGCATTCCTTCATATCCGCGAACTGCTTGAGGATCAAGGCCACGCTGTTGCGCATGGGCGCCGGGTCCAGGGTGACCTTGCTCATCATGATGCCCCCCTCCAGGGAGCTGAGGGCGAAGTCCGCGTAGGCGGCGCTGTCGAAATCGCGAGGCAGCTCGCCCGCCTCCTTCATCTCCTCCAGCTCGCGGGCGATGAGCTCGGACCAGCTCCGGAAGGCCTGTGCGATCCTCTTCCGGAAGCCGTCGTTGGTATGGCTGGTCTCCAGGGCTAAGTTACCCAGGATGCATCCACGCGAGCAATCCGCCGCCTCGACGATGCCCTGGATCCCTTTAAGCATGGCCTCGATGCGTCCGTATGGAGCGAGGTCGGGGCGGTCGAGGGACTGCTTGAGACTTCCCAAGATGTGATCGGAGGAGTTCTCGATCACCGCGTAGCCCAGTTCCTCCTTGGATAAGAAATGGAAGTAGAAGCTGCCTTTAGTGATGCCCGCCGCGTTGATGACGTCGTCTATGGTGGTCTTGGCGTAACCCTTATCGTATATAAGTTGAGTGGCGTGCCCGACTATGCGCCTGCGCGTCCTCTCACCCTTGGATACGGTGGTCACGGTGCTGCTCAAGCGCCCTCCAATAATAGACCAACTAGTCGGTTTATTTATATACCGTAAGCTGGCCCGTCGTCAAGTGGCATTGTTGCGCAGAAGCATGCGTATTATATACTTAGGGAAAACGAAAAACGCTCAACAGGGTATATTGCAGCTGAGGCCGCATATAACCGCCCTTCAAAGACCGATGACTTGGGGTGAATAAAATGGACGACAGCTTTCCCGGCATCATCAAGGTGATCGTTGAGATACCCAAGGGTTCCCGTAACAAGTACGAGTACGATCCCGAGAGCGGGAGGATCAAGCTGAACCGCGTCCTCTCCAGCTCCGTTCATTACCCCGCCGATTACGGTTACGCAGAGGGCACCATGGCCGAGGACGGCGACGAGGTGGACGTCCTGGTGCTCATCGAGGAACCCACCTTCCCGGGGTGCCTTATCGAGGCCAAACCCATAGGCTACCTGGAGATGCGGGACGAGAAGGGCGGGGACAACAAAGTCATAGCCGTACCTTTGAAAGATCCCCGCTGGGGACAGTTCAAAGACCTCTACGAGCTCCCGGAATCCCTGCTGGACGAGATAGAGAACTTCTTCCTCACCTACAAGAAACTCGAGTTCCAGGAGGTCCGCAGCGAGGGCTGGTACAACGCCCGCAAGGCCAAGGATTACCTCAAGGATTGCATGACTTAGGCGGGATCATCAGATACTCATAAGACATACTGGTAAGGTAGTAGCTTGCCTGCTGCGCGTCTGACCGTTTCCTCGTTGCAGCGCGGTTCTTAATGCTGTCCGTTCAGATAGACTGCAGTGCCCGCTTCGGCACCTTGCTGCGCAGCCATGCGAAGAACTTCGCCACACCCAGCCCCGAGCGGGTGGCAAGGCGGGGAAAAAGACGGCGGTAGTGATAGAAGACCTTGCTTGGCAAGCCCGGTATGACCAGGAACTTTTTGCGTGAGATCGCGTCCACCACGCGGTTGGCGACTTTCTGCGGAGACGCGCCGAAGAGCTCTAGAAATCGTTCCACCAGCTGCGCGCCCTTGAAATGGAGGGGCAGATCCTTGATAGTCTGTGTCTTCGCCATGGGGGTCTTTACGTAGCCCGGGCAGACCAGGGTGACGCCTATGCCGTTGCTCTTCAAGTCGTAATAAAGGACCTCGGTAAGACCTGTCACTGCGAACTTGCTCGCGCAGTAGGCTGACTGCCCCGGGATGGGGATGATGCCGTCGATGGAACCTATGTTGACGATATGGCCTGATCCCCGCACTGCCATAGACGGCAAGAAGGTCTCGATCATGTTTATCGTGCCCATCAGGTTGACGTCGATTATACGCTTCCATTCATCGTGGTCGGTGGCGGTAACATGGGCGATGAGGGTGATGCCGGCGCAGTTCACCAAGATGTCCGGGCTGAGGCCTGTCGCTTCGAGCTCGTCCTTGATCAGGCGCAGGTCTTCAATGGAGGTCACGTTGGCCTGGAAGCCGTGTACCCGGTACCCTTCACCCCTCAATTTCACCAAGGCCTTGTCTAGAGACGTCTGGTTCATATCCAGCAGGATAGGCTCGGCTCCCTTGCTCGCGAGTCTAGCCGCTATGGCAAAGCCGATGCCGCTCGCGCCACCGGTCACCAAAGCCTTCTTGCCTTTTATATCCAGACGATGTCTCATCGCAGTCACCCACTCTTTTCTATCACATATATCGATGCGGCACACTGACCGAGATTGCCCTTGCCAGCTCGCCACACCTCGCATTACCGGGTTTATTCGCTTACTCGCACCTCTCGATCCTGACCTCGATGATACTTGAAATTAGAAATCTTTGCAATATGCATATATATCATAGCATGTGACCTACACCGCTCGGACGATTGCACCTCGGATAAGCTCACCTCGCCGCACTCGGCACAAGCGGCACAAGCGCCGCGTAAGCGCGAAGTTTATGCCGAGCGAAGCGAGGTGACGCCCGGGAGGGCGGCGGCACGGTGCGAGCTTTTCCGGCCCAGGGCCTTGGGGTAACGGTTTCCGCTCCTCGCGTGCAGTTCCGGTAAAACGTAGAAACCTTGGTAAAACGGGGTCGCTCCAACCGACCCCATAGTTCCCTGGGCTCGTTTGTTTTTATAGAAGGACTACACCCGGGCACGCTCTTTCTCCCCTGGCTACATGATATGCGCGTCTCGTTAACTTCTTCCGGGCGATTGAATGTCCAGGCCTGGCACGTGTACGACCGGACGTTATGTCATCCGAACGTTGCACCCACGCCCGACAGCCTGCACCCGGCTGCACTCACCTCGCTGCGCTCACCTCGGC
>CAYHAT010000187.1:0-7103 GCA_964354675.1 uncultured Actinomycetota bacterium
TGACTTACTCCGAGCCCTTCGCCCTGCTGGAGGGGGAGCACGTCATCCATTACTATGCGGAGGATAAGGCGGGGAACACCTCCGCCATCCTGGACTTCACCTACAAGGCGGATCTCACCGACCCGCAAGGGGAGATCGCCTCCCCACCATCAGGCAATTATTACCAGAACAAGATGGAGGCCGAAGCTTCCTGCGAGGACGCAGGGTCGGGCGTGTCCTCGCTGACCTGGCTGGCTGACGGCGCTCCCCTCGCAACCGGCAAGGACACCCGGGTATCCCTGGACATCTCGGGCCTCGTGGATGGCCAGCATTCCCTGCAGGCGGAGATAAAGGACGCGGCGGGGCGGACATCCCGCACGCCCGCGGTGCTCTTCTACAAGGACGTAACTCCTCCCAGCGTGGAGGTAGTGGAGCCTGGCGGGGAGAACTGGGTACGGGGCATGGTCACGATCAAGGCGGACATCCGGGACAACTTGAAGGTGGGCAGGGCGGTCTTCTACGTGGACGGCGTCAAGGTGGACGAGAGGACCTCGGCTCCCTGGATGGCCGCCTGGGACACCTCCACCGTGAAGAACGGATACCACGCGGTCCAGGTCGAGGCGTGGGACGCGGCGGGGAACCGGGCGGAAGTGACTGCGTCAGGTGAGGTGACCGTATACGTTGGCAACAACATCTCCGAGACCAACAACTTCGCCGAGGGTTGTACCCGCCCCGGATTCGATACCTGGTTGTGCCTGCAGAACCCGGGGGACGAACCGGCATCCGTGACCGTCAACTACTACCTGGGCCAAGGCCAGGGGTCGGCCTCTACGCGCACTTATGCCCTGCCGCCCCATTCCCGCAGTACCATCTACGTCAACGGCGACGTAGGCGCCGACAAGGACGTCTCTATCCAGGTGACCTCGTCCAAGCCCATCGTCTCCGAGCGCCCCATGTATTTCGATTACCAGGGGACGGCCGCCTACCACTGGAAGGGCTGCCACACCGCCCAGGGGGCACACTTCCCGCGTGATGACTGGTATTTTGCCGAGGGCTGCACGCGCCAGGGATTCGAGACCTGGCTGTGCCTGCAGAACCCCGAGGGGCGTGAAGCCACGGTCAAGGTGGAGTACATGATGGAGAACGGCGCATCCATGGAGCGCGTCTATCGTGTATCTCCATGGAGCCGGGGCACCGTTCTGGTCAACGGCGAAGTGGGACCGGACCACGACGTCTCCATGCGCGTCACCTCCGATGTGCCCATCGTGGCCGAACGCCCCGTGTACTTCCTCTACCAGGGGATGTGGGACGGCGGCCACAACGTCATGGGCGCCGCCCAACCGGAGACGGAGTGGTACTTCGCCGAAGGCTGCACCCGTACCGGGTTCAACCAGTGGATATGCCTTCAGAACCCCAACCAGGAAGCCACCACCGCGAAGATCGTCTACGTCATGGAGGACGGCGGGCGCATCGAGCGGGAATATGGGCTGGCGCCCCGTTCCCGTTTCACGGTGAACGTGAACAACGACGTGGCCCGCCAGCACGACGTCTCCACTCACATCTCCTCGGGGCTGCCCATCGTGGCCGAGCGCCCCATGTACTTCCTCTATAACTCGTCCATAGACGAGGGCTCCAACGCCATGGGGGTGTGCAAGCCGGGCTCTTCCTGGTACCTGGCAGAGGGGTGCACGCGGGCGGGGTTCGAGGAGTGGATCTGTCTCATGAACCCCGGGGAAGAGGCGGCGGAGGTGGTGCTGCGCTTCATGCTCGAGGACGGCTCCGAGCGGGAGCACGTGGTATCTGTCCCACCGGGCACGCGGGTCACGGTGAAGGTGAACGACGTGGTGGGGCCGGAGCACGACGTCTCCTGCGAGGTGATGAGCGACCGGCCGGTGATAGTGGAGCGGCCTATGTACTCGATCTACCGCGGTTCCTGTCCGTCGGGCGACACCCTCTCCGGGTACACCTTCAACCCATAAAAACCACTGGCATCGATGAAAGCCGGGCGGAGGGGTGATCCCTCCGCCCGTATCTCGCTACCCACTCCCGTAGGACCAGAGAAGATAAAACAGGGACGTCTACAGGTAGGTCCATGTCTTCAGAGAGAGACCTCTCCATATTGCTATCCCGCTATAGTAAGGATATAATGAGAATAGTAAGGATAATAAATAAATGTAAGGAGATAAATATTATGGCTTACTCTACGGTGACCTCGAAGGGCCAGGTGACCATACCCAAGGCGGTAAGGGACAGGATGGGCATAGACGAAGGCTCCAAGCTCGCTTTCGTTGATGATGGCGACCGCATCCTGGTCTATAAGATCGAGTCCGACCTCGAGAGCCTCTACGGGGCGGTCAAGCATGAAGGCCCACCCATCGACTTCAAACGGTTGAGAGATGAGATAGCAGTGGAGATCGCAAGGGATGCAACACGCAAAGCCAAGGAAAGCGGAGAAGAGCCGGAAAAAGCACCGCGGCAGCAAGGCAGTTCTAACATCACCGCACCACGAAAGGTGGCTGCTAAAAAACCATGACGCGTGCGGTCAGACTATCCAAGAAGATCCCTTGACAGCCACAAGCCAAGAAGGTGTGTGATCTAACGGCAGAGGCGGGATGGATTGAAGTTAATCGATACCAGCGTGATAGTGCGGTTCCTTACACGGGACGACCCGCGGAAGGCAGAGAGAGCCAGAAAGCTCCTGCTGGAATCGGACGAGGAGTTGCTCATAGCCGACGGCGTTTTCATCGAGCTGGTTTTCGTACTCGAGAAGGTGTATGGGTTGTCAGGGATTGAGATATTCACTCAGCTGGGTAAGTTGTTATCGTCACCAAGGGTTGCGTTCTCTGACCGGGAGTTGCTACTGCAGGCTTTAGTGCTCTATAGAGAGCATGATGTCTCCTTCATAGACGCATACCAGGTCGCGCTGGGGAGGGCGCTGGGGGCTGAGGCGATCTATACCTATGACGAGGATTTCGAGAGCAAGCTGAGATTTCCCAGCCTGGAACCATGAACGGCGGTGATGAGATGGGGACGAACGATGAGGTTGTACGCCGGAGCGGGGAGCTCTTCGCGTCCGGGTATGGCTGAGCCGAGGCGGCGCTGCTCGCCGTGTGCGGGGACAGGGGCATCGTATTCGAGCTCATACCCAGGGTGGCCACCGGGTTCTGCGGCGGCATAGCGCGTTCGAGCGGGATGTGCGGGGCGGTTTGTTGAAAAGTATGTCCTCCGCAAGGCAGTAGCGACTCGGGATCGTGCATATATGGAAGACATGAAGGCCACCTCTACGGAAAGCCCGCAGCGGGATCGCCTGTGCGTGACCGCCATGGTGCTGGGCATCGTGGCGGTGGTCATCCCCTTTGCGGAACTCATCCTGGCCTTGCCAGCCGTGGCCTTCGCGATAGCGGGTTTGAGGAGGGCGAAGCGCTCGCCGGAATCCTATGAGGGAAGGGGCATGGCGGTGGCCGGCCTGATACTGGGCCTCGTAGGCCTGGTCATGTGCGTGCCTTCCATCCTCATACTCGTGGCGTTGCTCTCTTGATCGCATAGGCGCGACAAGGGGCGGGGGCTTCGGGCAGCGTGAATTGACCCGGTTAGAACAAAAAGTCAAGCATACGGGAGGATTTCCGATAATGAATATATCCGGGTGGGTTTTTGTGTTCTAAAAAACGGTGACTATGGACGCGGAAAGAGCCGACGAACAGATCCTGAAAGAGCTGGAAGAACTACGCCAGCGCATAGCCGAGTTGGAGGCCGCCGAGGAGCCTCGCAAGGGGGAAGAGACCGACCAGCGCGAAAGCGATTATTTCCGCCTGCTCGTCGAGAACGCGTACGACCTCATCCTCGTCATCAACAAGGACCTCAGCATCCGCTACGTCAGCCCGGCCGCAAAGCGCATGACCGGCTACGATCCAGAGGAGGTCATGAACAGGAATTCCTTCGAGTTTGTCCATCCCGACGACCTCCCGGCGATCATGGAGAAGTTCTCGGCCGGCATCGTGAAGCCTGGCCACGTAGAGAAGTTGGAATATCGCTCCCGCCTCAAGGACGGTTCGTGGTTCGTCGCGGAGGCAACAGCCATTAACCTCCTCGACGATCCCTGCGTGGAGGGGATCGTGGTGAACCTGCGCGACATCACCGAGTTCCGAAGGATCGAGGATGAGCTGAGGGACTCCGAGGAGAGATCCCGCTTCCTCATTGAGAATCTGAACGACGTGGTCTTCACCGTGGATACCCAGGGGGTCGTGCTGTACATCAGCAAGGCCATCGAACGCATCAGCGGCTACAAGGCGGAGGACCTGACAGGCCAGCCCTTCATGCGCTTCATCCATCCCGAAGACCTGACCGGCCTGCTCGAGAGCTTCCAGAGGACCTTGGGCGGAGTTATCGAGCCCTACGAGTTCAGGGTCATCGACAAGGACGGGTCGCTGATAGACGTCCTGACCTCGAGCCGGCCCTTCGAGGAGGACGGCCGTCCGGCGGGGTTGATAGGCATCATATCCGAGATAACCGTGCGCAAACAGGCGGACGAGGCGCGCAAACGCTCCGAGGAGAACTTCCGCGCCATGATCCGCAAGAACATCCATTATTACCGCAGTTCCTGATCCTGGATAACAGGATTCAAGACCTGGCCCCACAACATACCCATATCACAGCGTTATGCATGAATAACCTGATCCTGGATCAAAGGATTTAAGACCTGGCAACATCGAATATATGGATAGCAGCATTACCTTCTAGAACTGGCCCGAACAAAGATCACGGGATTCAAGACCTCGCCTTATCGCATGCTTAAACCCGCCATGGTGGTGGGATAATAGGATGAGATGGTTTGGACAGAGCGGAGCGGGAGCGGTTGGGCTCGGCGACGGGCGCCCCCGCGGCGCTCCGCCCCGGATCTTGCAGGCCTTCAAGGGGGTGAAGGGATTGTACTGCGACATATGTGATGTCCCGCTGGGGATATCGAGGGGTAACGTCTGGTACGCCGACGGCACCATTTCCGGTAAGTACCCGCCGTATATAAAGGGCACTTTCTTCGACGTCGACGAGCTCGGATTCCTCTTCCGGTCTTTATCCGAATACATGGATTACGACATAGGCGACATCATCGCCGGCGGCAAATACCATGACACAAAGGAATACATGACCGCGATGGTCGAGAAGATGAAGGAGACCTCGGGGGGGAAGCTTCCCCCCGACGAGGACCTCTACCGCACGATGCTCTACCCCATCTGCATCTGGGGCATCGCAGACGTGGAGTTCTTGAGCATCGAGCCAGACAAGATGGTCATCGCGGTAAAGCGGCCCTATTCCATCCCGTTATTGCGCGGGGATGTCGCCGGCGTCGCCGATGTGGTGACGGGGCGCGAGCATACGGCCGTTTGGGAGGGAGATGAGTACGAAGGAGTGATGACCGTAGCCCCGGCTCAAGGCGGCTCCGCATTGGGCAAACGCATAGACGAGGGATCGCACTACGACGTGAAGCCCGAGGCGGAGGAGCTCGCATGTGTGCGATGCGAGGCGTGCGGTGCTCCCACCATGGTCTCGGAGCTGTTCGAGTGGGAGAGGGACCGGTGCAGGATAGAGGAGAGATCATCCGGGAGACGCTACTGCTTCAATAACACCCAGGGCATCAACGCGGTGCTCAAGATGCTGGTGGGAGAGTTGGGAGAGGATACAGAGCTGAAGATAGAGGATATCGCGAGGGAATATTCCCGCACTCTATATGAAGGAGGGGCGTCAGGCCTGGATATTCGGAAAGGTCCAGGCGCTGACCCGCCGGAAATGAATGGACGGGAGGGATTCGACCTGGAGACGGAGCTGGACAGCTTCCCCTACCGGGGATGGGGAAAGGTATCCGAGGTCTCCACCGCAGAGGACGCGCGGTTGGTGACCGTCGAGAACCCGTATAGCGATATCCTGGTAGCGGGTAGGATATGGGGGATGGAAGAGGCGTTCGCCGGGGGTTCCCTGCACGTCGCAGGCAGAGTGGTAGAAGGCAAGACCCTGCGCTTGACCTTCGAGCCCTGATGTACCCATGCGGAAGAAGCCTTATCTCATGGATCGGGAGGCGGCGGATATTTGCGAGTAGCCCTGGTGAACCCCAACCGTTACCTCGAGCCACCCGTCATCCCCCTGGCCATCGAGTACCTGGCGCATTACCTGGACCGCGAGGGGCACGAGGTGAAGGTGATCGATCTGGCCTTCGTCTCGGACCCCGGGGCAACCCTCGTCGAAGCGCTGGGGCCCTTCGATCCCCAGGTGACCGGCTTTTCCCTGCGCAACATAGACACCTCGCTGTACTACGATAACGTCTTCCTGCTCGAGGGAACCGCGGAACTCATCTCCGCCTGCCGGCGCGCTTGCGAAGCCCGGGTGGTGGTGGGAGGGAGCGCCCTGCTGGCGGGGCCCCGGGAGGTGTCCGAGTACCTCGCCTGCGATTTCGCCGTCTACGGTCCGGGCGAAAGGGCCTTCCCCGCCCTTCTCCGCTATCTCGAGAGGGGCGTCGCGCCCCCCCGGCTGCTCGACGGCTGGAGTTACTCCTTCGACCGTGACGAGGTCCCGGCCCGCGGGCGCTGGGTGGACTACACTCCTTACCTGAAGGGTAGGGGGGTGGCCGGGTTCGCCACCCAGACCGGGTGCCGGGGGGCCTGTAGCTTCTGCATCGAGGCCGGGCTCCCCTGGAGGGCCCGTAGCCCGCGCGCCGTGGTGGAGGAGCTAGCGAACCTGCAGGCGGAGGGTTGCGGCGAACTCCATCTCTGCGACTGCGAGTTCAACCAGGACCTGGACACCGCGCAGGAGCTCCTGCAGCACATGGCCGCAGCGGAGCTGGGATTGTCCTGGTCCCTGTACATGAAGCCCCTTCCCCACGACGCGAGGCTCTTCCGCCTGCTGGCCGAGACCGGGGCGGTTTCGGTGACCCTGTCCGTCGATTCCCAGTCCCTGCACGCGGGCGCATACAGCCTGGCGGACCTCGAGAGTTTCATCACCCTGGCGCAGCGAGAGGGCATAAGGGTGGCGGTGGACCTGCTGGTGGGGCTCCCCGGCGAAGGGCGCGGAAGGCTGCGCGACATCTTCGACTTCTTCAGGGTTCTGAGGCCGGACACCGTGGGCGTGAGCGCCTGGAT
>CAYHAT010000188.1:0-7096 GCA_964354675.1 uncultured Actinomycetota bacterium
CCATCACGCGGATATGCACGCTTGCTGTCCCGATGCGCGGCCGCTCCGATCGACCCCTAAAAAAAGGGCGCGGGGAGCCGCGCCCTTTTTTAAGAATTAGAAAGGGGTCGTGTCTTCATTATTCAATTTTTTCGATCTCTTGATCATAAGATACTCGTAAGGTGAAAACAGAATAATGAAGACACGACCCCATCATGGTCACTCTTCTGAGCGGCTCTCCATCCCCTGCAGCATATGCTGCATGCTGTCCAGGAGCGCCTGCAGGGCGTAGTAGTCGCTGTTCTCGTCAACGGTTATGGCGACGGACGTTTCCCCCTCCATCATCCTCTTCGCCTTATCCTCCAGGTCTTTGATGGGTCCCGAAATATAGCGTGAGTTGGCCCGACCGATAACAAAGACGGCCAACAGGAGCGCCAGGGCGAGGAATCCAACGAAGATGAGCAAAGATATCCAGAGGATGTTGTCCTTCTGGTCCTCGAAGGGCTGCCTGGCTTCCTTGATTTCGTCCGTCATATCCTCTATGACTACGGCTCTCAAGTCCTCACTCAAAGGCGCTGCAACCATGACCATCTGGGCGACCTTCCCCCTGAACTCCTCGATCTCCTGGGAACCATCGCTTATCAGGTCCTGTGGCACCGCCTTCCCGATCTCTCCGGGCAGCTTGGAGTCGATCACCGCCCCGTCACCCACGAAGACCAGGTAATACGGCTCGCCAAGGGTGATCTTCACCATGTTGAACAGGGCGATAGCAAGGTTTTGCGCGTCACCGCCTGTCCCACGCATGAGAAGCTCGTTTATATCCGGATTGCGCAGCAAGCGGGAAAAATTATAAAGCTCGCTCTCGATATTCTCCCTGACGAGGTCCTTGTATTGATCGATGCTGGCATCCGCGTTGTTGTTGATGGCGTTGATGGAGAAGGCAAGGGTGGTGATGACCACTCCCAGCAGGACGACGAAGAACGAGAGAAGGACCACGAGCATGAATTTGCGGTTTTCGCTCCCGGCCATCTGACCTCCGGATCGCAGGATAACGAACGCTCTTAGTAGATTCTAGAACGGTTTACAATGGCTGGCAATGACCACACCCATCCGGATGTTGCTGCGACATGCGAGAGGATGCAGCGCGAAAGCGCGGCGACGCCCGGAGGGCGGCGGCACGGTGCCTGTGCCTCAACATTTCCATGTGGAGGCCTGGCACGTGTACGATTGTTGTTAAGAGTGGGAGATATCCCCCACAGCCTCCAACAGATAATCCACATCCTCGGGCGTGTTCAGGTAGCTGAAGCTGGCTCGCACCGTGCCTATTTCCAGGGTACCGATGGTGGAGTGGGCCAGGGGCGAACAGTGCAGGCCGGAACGCACACAGATACCGTAGGCCTCGTCCAGGCGGGAGGCCACTTCGGATGAGGTGAAGCCGGCGACATTGAAGGAGAGCACTCCCACCCGGCGTTCCCATTGCGACGGCCCGTAGAAGGTGACGCCAGTCAGGTGTGCGAGACCGTCCAGCAGACGCTGCGTGAGCGCGCCTTCGTGACGGCGGATCCCCTCTACGCCGTTTTTCAGGATGAACTCCACCCCGGCGCGAAGCCCGGCCAACCCGAGGGCGTTGAGGGTCCCGCTCTCGTAGCGGTCGGGGAGGAAGTCCGGCTGGGTGGAGCTCTCGGAGCGGCTGCCGGTGCCGCCGTACGCGAGCGGCTCAATCTCCCAACCTGCTGCGACGTAAAGGACTCCGGTACCCTGGGGTCCGAAGAGCTCCTTGTGGCCGGAGCAGGCCAGGTAATGGATGCCCATGCCCTCGGGGGACAGCTCGAACCTGCCAGCAGTCTGTGCGGCATCCAGCAGGAGGGGGATGCCGCGCCGTTCGGCCAGCTCGGCGATGTCGTCTATAGGTAGGAGGTTTCCGATGACGTTCGATGCGTGGGCGCAGACCAGAAGGCGGGTCTCGGGGAGCATGGCATCCTCCAGCCTGGACACGTCCAGGCTGCCGTCGGGCCCGCATTCCACGATGGTGTAGGATGCAGCCCCGCTTTGCGCCAAGGCCTGCAACGGGCGCCACACCGAGTTGTGCTCCAGGGAGGTGGTGACGGCATGTCCCCCGCGGGCGAGTATGCCCTGGATGACCACGTTCAACGCCTCGGTGGCGTTCTTGGTGAAGACCACGCGAGAGGGGTCCTTTACGCTGAGCAACCCTGCCACCGCGTCGCGGGCTTGCAGGACCTCCCTGCCGGCCTCGAGAGAACGGTGATGGCCGCTGCGGCCGGGGTTGCCCCCCACCTCCCGGGCGAAGCGGTCCACGGCCCGGTAGACGGCCTCGGGTTTCGGATAGGTGGTGGCCGCGTTGTCCAGGTATGTCTGGCGCGCTGGAACCTCCATGCGCTGATGATACCATGCGCGCTAAGCTCCGGGCATGCACCCCGCCACCCGCGCCGGAGAATGGATTTACCTCTCCAGCCTCGAATATATGCATGCAGCGAGGATCGGCTGCGGAGCGTCCCATACAGACCGTCGCCGCCCGGCGTAGAACCGGACAGCCGGCGGAGGCGTCATGTAACCTCGTATAGCTGAACCGGCAAAAAACCCGCTAAACGGCGAGCGAAGTAAAGGAAGAAAACGCAATGGACGATGTCTTAAGGGACTAAAAGGATACGAGGGAATTGCATGTGTAACAAGTCACTACTTAAGTTATTCTTTGTCGCCCTGGTGGCGGCCATGCTCATGGCCGCCACTTTTCCCGGCGCGTTCGCGGCGGGCGGGACGGAGCTTGCCCAAAGCACGTTCAACGACATAGCCCAACAGCCTGCCGAGATCCAGCAGGCTATCGATTATTCCTTCACGGCGGGATATATGCAGGGGTTCGGAGACGGCGGGTTCCATCCCAACGAGGCGACCACCAGGCTCGATTGCGCCAGGGCCCTGGTCACCGTCTTCGACCACGCCACAGAGACGGCGGATCCCTCTATCACCTTTACCGACTTACCGGCGTCCGACCCCAATCACGTCTGGGCCAACCTGGCGGTGAAATACGGCCTTATGGATAAACTCGCGGACGGCACCTTCGCCCCCAACCAGGGGGTGCTCTTCGAGCGCGTGGCCCAGGGTGCGGCGGCGGGGATGGATCTCGGCGGCGCGGCGCAGAACGTAAACACCCTCATCGGGAGCGCTCCCTATTACGGCGGGGCGATGGCCGTGTTCATGGACTTACACTTCAAGTACCGTTACAGCAAGGTGTGGCCGGGCCAGTCCTACCCCAGGGGAGAGATGGCCTTCACCCTCTACCGCATAGACCACGTCGAACAGTGGCGGCCTTGGTACGTGCGGGAATCCTTCAACGCCGCCCGCTGCGTACTGCCTGCCGCCGCTGCGGGGCAGTTTCAGGCGGTGAGCTTCGGTTTCGAGCGCCTGGGATGCCCCTATGTCTATGGAGGGGAGAGGGAATCCGAGGGGGGATTCGACTGCTCCGGCTTCGTCTACAACACCTTGAGCATCCGCATGGGCTATCCCATGATGCGCGTGGCCGACGACCAGGCACGGGACAGCCGTTACCTGTACGTGCCCAGGGGGGCGCTGGAGCCCGGCGATGCCATCTTCTTCTACGAGGATGTCCCGGCCACCCCCTCCAGTTATATCGGGCATGCGGGCATGTACGTGGGCAACGACCTCTTCATCCACTCCACCGGCTCCAACGGCGGCGTAAGCATCGACTGCCTGGACAACAACGACTACTGGGGCACCCATCTCGCCTGGGGCAGGAGGGTGGTTGGCGGCCCCTATAACGACCGCTTCGACACCTGGCTGCTGCTCTACAACCCGTCCCAGGAGGAACTCCCCGTGGACGTAAGATACCTGCGTCCCCAGGAAGCTCCGCTCACACAGACCTACACCCTGGCCCCGCACAGCCGTTACACCGTCCCCATGGACGACATCTTTCCTTACGACGAGGTCTCCATGGAGGTGAGCGCACCGGCGCCGGGGGTGGTGGCGGAGCGCGCCATGTACTTCGACTATCAGGATTGGGCGGACGGTGGCCACGCGGCGGTAGGGACGTCCGAGGCCACCCTGCAGGGCTACTTCGCCGAAGGCTACACCGGCAAAGGATTCCATACCTATCTGTTGCTGGCCAACCCCGAGGACAAGGAAGCGCAGGTCGAGGTGACCTACCTCCTGGAGGGAGGTGCCCCCATCGTGAAGACCTATAAACTTGCCCCAGCGAGCCGCTTCACCATCCTGGTGAACGATGTGGCGGGGCTGAAGCCCGGGAGCGTGGGTTTAAGCTACCGCTCCCTCAACGGGGTCAAGATCGTAGCGGAGCGCTCCATGTACTTCGACTACAAGGATAAGCGGGACGGGCACTGTACCCAGGCCATTACCGAGACCTCCCAGAAGTTATACATGGCCGAGGGCTATACGGGGAGGGATTTCGACACCTGGATTCTCCTGGCCAACCCCAATACGGTGCCCGCCGAGGTGGAGGTATCCTACCTCGTTCAAGACGGACAGAACGTCACCGATAAGAGGACCATACCCCCGCAGTCCCGTTTGACCATCAATGCCGCGGAGAAGGTGCCCGACAAGTCCTTCGGTGTCACCATCACATCGCTCAACGGTGTAGGCATCGTGGCGGAGCGGGCCATGTATTTCGATTATCACGGTGAGATCGACGGCGGCCACTGTTCGGCGGCGGTGAACGAGCCCGCCCGGAGCCTGTGCTCGGCCGAGGGATACACCGGGGGAGACTTCGACACCTGGATACTCCTGGCCAACCCCAACAGCGAGCCCGCCAGTGCCAGGCTGACCTTCTCCAAGGAAGACACCTCGGAGGTGACCAGGGACGTGGCCATACCGGCGCTCTCGCGCTTAAGCCTGCGGGTGAACGAGGTGCCGGGCTTGGAGGACTGCGCTTTCTCCACACGGGTCGATTCCAACCTGCCGCTGTTCATGGAGCGCTCCATGTATTTCTACTACAAGGACCGCAGTGGAGGCACCAACTGCCCCGCCGTCGATGGCCCTACCCCGTATCGTTTTTTCGCCGAAGGCTACACCGGAGGATAATCCTCCCCGGGGTCAGCCGTCCAATCGACACACAGGGCCAGGCGTCCACATTGGGTCAACCGTGCGATCGAAAAGGATCAGACGGGCATCAAGCCTAAGCACGGATAAAAGCTCCGGCGCAGGGCTCCTCGTTTCGCGGGTTTTCGCGGGATCGCCGCGACGCTCCGCTCCTTCCAGTCAAACCTTTAATCTTGTTTAACGATAATCGGACACAGGCGCTTTTATCTAATCTCACGATAGGCGTGGAGGCGCTGATACCGCGCCTCGCTGCGCTTCGTTCATGATGGTTGCCCTTGTGTTAAAATCCTTGCAGGCTGGAGTTAAACGGATGGGGAGCAAGCGTCCCATGGACAAGATGAAGTTCGTGGAGCTGGCCGCGCCGCGCGAGGTCCAGGTGCGAGAGGTAAAGATTCCCAGGCCCGGACATGGCGAGGTGTTGGTTAGATTGAAAGCCTGCGCCATCTGCACCCTGGAGCGGAGGCTCTTCACCGGGGAGCAGAAGATAGGCTACCCCCTCGTCTTCGGGCACGAGGTCTCCGGTGAAGTCGTAGAGGTCGGGGAAGGCGTGCTCTCGGACCTGCAACCCGGGGAGCCGGTCGTCCTCGACCTGCTCAACCGCTGCGGTGAGTGCCCCTTCTGTCGCACCGGCCACTCCAACCAGTGTGAGAACAAGTTCGACCCCGGCCTGCCCGTGCTGGGCGGCATGGCCCAGTATGTCTTGCGTCCGGCGCGCCAGGTCTTCCGCATCGACGGCAAGGTGGGCTTCCTGCGGGCCGCCCTCACCGAGCCGCTCTCCGACTGCGTGCACAGCCTGATGCGCACCCGCCTGTCACCGGATATGAAGGTGATGGTCATCGGGGCCGGGACCATGGGGCTGCTCCACCTGGCCATCGTGAAACACTACGGCATGTTCTGCGCTGTGAGCGACGTCCACCCCTCCAAGCTGGAGACTGCAGCCAGCCTGGGCGCCGACCGCACCATCGATATCTCGGTGGAGGAGCCAGCCGGGGTCCTGCTCGAGTCCGTGGGCCCCAAGGGAGTGGACGTGGTCATCGTCACCGCTCCGGGCAAGGAGGCGGTGGAAGAGGCCCTGGACGTGGTGGGGACCCTGGGGATCATCGTCCTCTTCTCGGCCAATCCCGAGGGGATCAGGATCGAGCTGAACCCGAACGTCATCCATTACAGGGAGTTGACCGTCACCGGCAGCGAGAGCCGCACCGAGAAGGATTTCCACCAGGCTGTCTCCTTACAGAACGCGGGGGACATGCGCCTGGAGAAGCTGGTATCGGCCGTGTTCCCCATCGCGGAGGCCCAGAGGGCCATGGAAGCCTCGCTCGACCCCACGCTTTACCGCGTCGTGGTGGCCATGGACGAGACGGTAATGAGAGAATTCGAGGACCTCGGAGGTGTTTGAGGGATGTCTACTGGAAAACAGGTGAGGATGAACCGCATCTGCGGGGATGACGGCAAGATACTCATGGTGGCCATGGACCATGCGGCCATCGGCGGTCCCATGCGCCACCTCGAGGATCCGCGCCGGGCCATCGAGGCGGTAGTGAAGGGATCACCCGATTCCCTCCTGCTCACGCGCGGCATGCTGCGCCATGGTTGGCAGGCCGTCCCCTCCCACGTAGGCCTGGTGCTGCGTATCAGCGGAGGGTTCACCATCCTGGAGGGGGCCCAGGAGTTCCGCGACCGCGTCATCTCCACGGTAGAGGATGCCCTGCGCTGGGGGGTCGACGGGGTGGCGGTCACGGTCAAGTTCGGCCACGAGTTGGAGGGGGAGTTCATCCAGGCCGTATCCGCCGTGTCCGACGCTTGCGACCGCTGGGAGGTCCCCCTGCTCATCGAGGCCATGGTAGCCTTGCGGGGGAGCTCTGGGCTGGCGGAGGACGAGGCCCTTGCGGTGGCCGCGCGTTCGGCGGCTGAGCTGGGGGCGGATATGGTGAAGATAAAATACCCTTCCAAGGGAGGCAACCTGGTCAAGGTGGCTGGAGGTTGCCCGGTACCCGTCCTGGTGCTGGGAGGGGAGAAGGCGGCCGACGAC
>CAYHAT010000189.1:0-3178 GCA_964354675.1 uncultured Actinomycetota bacterium
GCGCATACCGATAATCCACTTACCAGCCGTGAGGCTAGCAAGAGCGGCATCAGTGACCTTAAGATACACCACTGTATCAGCAGCCACTGGCTTAACTGGCAGCGAACCACCTTCAATGGTAGTTGTGCCAGCCGATTGCACGAACAATGTGCCTGTGTTGTAAACAGGAACTGTCATTGCATCAGCATCCAAACTAGCAATGAACTCTGTAGGTGTGCCTGATGTTGTACCAACGTCGAGAACGACGCTTGTGCTACCAGCAGCAGCAGTTGCCTTGTGGATGCCCACAAGCTCAACGGCACTGCCAGCAGGAAGAACAGCAATGGCTTTTGAAACGCCAGTGCCTTGAGCAACTAAATCGGAAAACTCAACCGATACGATGTGTGTGAAGCCAGAAGCGGCCTCGTTTACTGTTAATTTAGGCATAGTAGTAGTTCCTTAGTTATCAAGCGATTGCTGTGATTTTGCCGTGCGCACCGGGGTGCTTCACAAGCAATGTCAGTGTGCTGTCAACATAACCACGGTCGCCGCCGCCGAGGTTAGGAAGGCGTGTCGAACCAAGGCTGATAAGCTCCGCAACCCCGTAGTAGTCAGGATTGATGAGGTAACCAGTGTCTTTGTTCGATGTGTCAGGAGCGCAGTCAGGGTTCATGTTGACGATGCTCACCATGCCGTGGTCGGACTCATACATCTCAACCGCGAGCTTGATGGTCGAAACCTCGCCATTGTACGTCACTTGGCGAACCGAGTAATCGGAGCTGCCAGAGGTACGGGCATAATCGCTGATAACGCGACGGAGGGCTGTGTCAGCAACCAGCGTGAGGCTGTTTGTTGTGCCAGTGACGCGATAGATAGAGGTAATCAGGTTATTGAACACTGTCTCTGTAATCGCACCAGACGCGCTAATGCTTGCAGCAGGAGTGCGGTAGGCAGCAGGAACGTCGCTTGGGCCAGCGGAATCAATCCAGTCGCCCAAACCACGCAGACCGTAGACGGTGCTACCACCATCTTCGACCGAGCGGTCATTATTGGACATCAAAGTCGCTTCGATGTCGCGCTTGATTTCACGGACGGCTTTCGCCTCCGCTTGGGCAATCTTCGCTGGGCCAACCGAGTCAACAGCGTTCTGAAGGTCAGACACCATGAAGTCACGGCGGAACTTTTGAACATAGTTGCCAAGGCGAGCGCGGCCAGCAAACTTGTCGGTGAAGGCAGTGACATCAGAACCTTCCGCAACACCCGTTGTGACGGGAGCAGAAAGGCTGTCCACTGTCCACTCAACGAAAGTGGCAGAAGCTTTGGATTTAGGGGCGGACGACAGCACAGGAGTTTCCTCTGGTGCAAGAATCGTCAATACGTCAAGCAGGTCTTCGCGGTTAGATACCGCAGAACCCGGATTGGTTGTGTCGAATGTGTTTGAAAAGGCCATTGTGTTAGATAATTACTTACGTTTTAAAATTTGCTGAGTTCGGAGAGCTATGAAGTCACTCACTGCATTAGTCTTTAAGAACCTCTCGTGGGTGTCTCTCTCCTGCTTCTGCTGACGACCCTCTGGCTGCTCAGTTTGAGCAGAAGAAGAACCGGGCGAAGAAGGCGGGTTGATTGAGACTTTGGGCTTGTCTATGTTAATAGACTTGCGGCCATAAATAGAATTAGCGGCGTGTGCCACCATATACTCCATGTAAGGCTCTAGGTCAGGGACGCTATCCATAGCCTTTCTGAGAAGGGGACTGCCCTTAAGTATCTCATATTGCTTACGAACATCGTTGTCCTCACCACCCATCCATTCCAATTCCTGTCTAGCAGCAACGTCCATTTGGCCGCGAAGGGCTTTACGTTGTTCACTAGCCTGTAGCTCACGCAACTGCGAGGGAAGAAAGTCTTTGCGAGCTTTTTGAGCATCGCGCAGGGCTTTCCGCACTTGTAGTTTTGTCAACTCCTGACCGTTCACTGTTGCCACTACGTCATCCGCCGCCAAATGCTCATTGTTCCATAGCACATCGTCGGCCCATTCAATCACCTCATCGACTTCTTGGGTTTTAGCCTGTAGGTCGGGAAGGGTCTTGATAGACGCATAGGGATTGTCTTTGGTTTTCTCAGAAGCGAGTGGGTCGCTGTTATTGCGATTGTTTAACTCATTCCGAAGGGCAGCAAGCTGTTCCTCGGCGTGTTTGCGTTTAGCAGTGAGTTCCCCAAATCGGGCCACGGCACGCGAACCTAGCTTTTCAGATAGTTCGCGCAGTTCCGCTTCTGACATATTCTCTAAATCAACTTCGTTTGAAAGAACATCCTTTGCTTTTGGGGCTTCCTTTGGTTCGGCTGGGACACTCTCTTTCGTCGTCTCAGCTTTACGCTCTGGTTGCTCCTCTGGCTTGGGTTCTGAAGCCTTGGGAGCCGAGGGCGGTTGCCCTTGGGTCTTCTGGCTAATACGATGGCGTGCAAGTTCTGCCATTGTAATGTTGGACTTTACCACTGGGTTACTATCAGCACCCCCAGCGTTGGGTGCAGTTA
The DNA here is from genome assembly GCA_964354675.1 of uncultured Actinomycetota bacterium. Classification (GTDB taxonomy): domain Bacteria; phylum Actinomycetota; class Geothermincolia; order Geothermincolales; family RBG-13-55-18; genus SURF-21. The sequence continues at coordinate 2,512 of CAYHAT010000189.1, forward strand.
CTTCATCAGACATAGTTTTGTGCCGCTTGTTAACGACCAGCGAAGTCGATAGGCATATAATAACACACTTTTTGATGCTTGACGTATTTATGTTAATCTATCTCATATATTTATGTTATGCAAAGCCTTGTAATAAACCACCACAGCTCTAACCCAAATGCTTGGGTAGCTCCAGAACACTATTACATTGCCAAAAGTATGCGCCGCCATAAGGGAGAACTCATCATCCCAGAACACAGCATTTTTAAGTATAGCCGTGAGAATCCCCCGTATTGGATGGCAGGAGACGTTAAGTTAAAAACCGCACAACGATGAACCGCTATCATATTAAATGGACTCAATATCTCCGTTCTGGGAACGACAGATTGCCCAATGATGCCGAAGTGTTGTGTGCTGGTGAGATGCCTATTTGGGCAGCAGACGCTCAAAAAGCCATCATTTCCGTGAAGGAGAACTTCCGTGGAATAAAAATAGTTTCAGTCGAGGAATACAAGAAATGAAATTATTTGCTTGACAAGGGGCTAGATTTAGTCTCATACTCTGTTTTTCTTTCTTGTTTCTTTTTAATTTTAAGCTGTAAGCCGCAAATAGATTAATTAAATAAACTGTTCGCTGCATGGCCGCCGAGAAAAGGCCATGAGCAAGCTACCCCTATTAAGGAAGATTA
>CAYHAT010000189.1:3278-7082 GCA_964354675.1 uncultured Actinomycetota bacterium
GCAGCTACAACAGGAGCCATTGGAGCTGGCCCCTGTTGCGGAGCAAAGTTCATATTAAACATAGGCTCGTTCATTGCTGCGCCATTTGCTGCGTATTCATTTGACCAACGGCAGCGGGTTGAGTCCCGATTTTGCCAATCTGGGCATTCTGCATCTGCTGCATTTGGAAGATATATTGTGAATGATACTTTTCGAGACGGGCTTTGAAGGCTTCGTCTTGCTGCAATCGCTGGGCAACGTCTGGCTGCTGGGCGTATTGGGTGATAACTTGCAACGCAATTTGCGCCCCGTTTGGACGGGCTGGCATTTCAATAGCGGACGAGATTTTTGTAAGGTCATCGGTTACTTGTTTGACCACCTGTTGCTGTGCTTGTTCGGCTGGCTGTAAGATAGCGTCGGCAAGCATTGGGTCAATTGCGGCTGCTGCCATGTCCAATAAAGCATCCACATTAATGCGGCCATTCTTGTCGAGCTGTAATAACGAGACAAGCTGATTGAGCTTTGCCTCTTGTGTCTCTGGGTCAGTGTTGAGTACATCGAAATTAATCATGATGTCAAAGTCCTCATCAGGGTTGCCCTTATCAAACCGCTGTGGGTCAGGCACACCTGTAACACGGAACCATACGCTATCTGGGCCGAAGCGTTGATAGCACTTGAAGGACATCTTAATCACTTCCTTAACATGGCCCAAGAATTTATCTACAAAGAACTGCTGTTTGATAGACGACAGAGGATTGGTTGGGTCTAGGCCAACAAGATTGTCAGCCGTCTTGAGCTGGGTGTTCTCCATCTCTACAGAACCCGGATTGTATTGCGGGATAGGGCCAAACTGGAACTCACCAGCGCGGCGATAGGGAACGTAACGCCCCGGCCCCCAATCTTTGGGTTCATTGCCTACAGGATGCAGCACAGGAGGCAGCGTAGCCATGCTGTTGCGGTCAATGCGGCTATCGCGTTCCACCTTCACTTGCCATTGAATCCCGCGCAATAGGTCGGAAATATTCTGTGTATCGTACAGACGCTTGCTGTTCTCAAAGAGCCGTGTAACAACAACGGGATAATCCTCGTAGCCATTCATCAACTCAAATTTGGCATAAGCAGGCACATTCTGCGACTCTTTTGGGCGGTCTAAGTCACGATGAAACACCGTGCAATAGATGCCTTCCGAGTTGTCCTCTTTGTCAATTAAGCGTTGGTAGCCATAAATCACTTCAATGAGTTCATTGGCCTCATAGATTTGATTAGTGAAGCCATAGTTGCGGCGGCCATTAAGTTCTGTTTCAATCGCGTTCACTTTAATGCCGCGATAATGTTCAATGACATAATCCACCCATTCTTTATCCCAACCTTCTGTACCCACTTTATTCTGTAGCTCTTGAGCTGTGTAATAAGTGCGCCAGAAACAATAGGGCGAACGCTGTGGGTCTGTAACGTAGGATGGGAAGAAGAAGTCCCCATCAGGGCTAAGAGTTTTGACTAAAGGACAGTCAATCTGGCGGCGCACAACAGGAATCTCGGCAATACCCTTCTTGCGGAGTTCATTCAAAGCACGCTTGGCACGTTTATCAGACACTTGAGGGTAGACAGAGCGCAGCATCTCAATGAGCTGGTCATCAGCGGTTCCCTCTAGCACAGCTTTGGCTAGATTCGGGTCGGCTTGAGCTAGTTGCGCTAAGTCTAATTTTTGTAAGTAGGTGCTGTTCTCACGTTGCCAGCCTACATAGGTGATGAGAACGCCGCGCTCCAATAAATAATTGGCGGCCAGTTCCATCTCTTTCTTAAAACGGGGAATATAAGTACTCACCATCCACTTTAAGAAGCTACTAACAATCTTGGCGCGTCCAATGTCGGTAATCTCTACGGGATAGGCGCGGATGTTTGCGCGAGACATGGACGAAATAAACATGGAGACATAAGCATTGATACGCTCATCAATAACGTGAGCCTCTGTATCTGCCGCACCCTCCCAAGGAAACGCATCAGCCCCATGCTTGCGTAGGTCGCGGCTCTTGCCCGGCCAATAATTACGACGGTCATCATAGCTGCTACGGCAAGTGTCAAAGAAGCTACTTAGTTCATTAACAGTTTGTTCATACGCAGAACGCAGCACTGTGATGTCTGGTTCTTTGCTGGCATACGTCAGGGCTTCTTGTTTGTCGGTATTATCCATTTAATTGGCGGGTTCTAATGTCGGACAGAATAGTGTGGGAGTATCCTTTATGCATCCCGATTTTATCAGCAAGAGAGCCGGGAGGAATAGGGCGTGGGTCGGAAGTAACTAATTTAGTCAGCACCTCAAACCCAAGGAGCCTATCCGTTTGCGATGCAATCCACTCAGGGTTATTGGTTATATCCTGTGAGGAGCGCATGGCGATAGGTTGTTCCCGTGGCATCAGTGATGGCGTGAATTGGAATACGCTTATTAAGCAGTTTACCACGCAAGCGGCGTGGGATGGCTACAGGCTTTTTGCCGCCAATCCCTACAATCTCGCAATACACCCAATTAGGATTCTTGGCACTAGATAACACCATGCCTATAAATTGGTTTGGCACAGCCAACGGGATGTCAATGGCTAGACGAATCTTGGCAAGGCCAGCCTCGTTAAACCATGTGTTCTTACCAACGCCCTTGTAATCTGTAGCATCGAGCTTATTGGTTTTCAATAGCATCAACTCATTAACAGATACGTTTAGTTCCTTAGCCAAGTCTGTGATACGAATAGCACTCATTTAATAGCCTCCTTGAATTGTTTTAGTTTCATACTTATTCTCCTTAATAAATTGGATGCCATCAATCGCAGCGTAACGGCATACGTCAATGGGGTCTTTCCAGCTTTCGTCTGGGCCGCCTTCAGCCGTGTATTCTTGGAACGCTTGGATGATGTTTTGACAACGGTTGGATACATAAAGGTGTGGGCGATTAACGCCATCTATTGAAATTTTTTTATTATAAGCCATCTTGCTTTGGAGGGCTTGGATGCCGTCCTCAATATCAAGTCCGGGCGCAGGCACAAACGTCAGGCCAGCCATAGACAAGTCTTCGATAATAGAGGAAGCCCCATCCTGCCCTTGATACTTGGCCGCGCCTAAACGTGGGTCAATCAGCCGTTCAAAGATGTTCTCTTTGCCATCAGACTCTAGGGTGGTGATGAGGTTGACATAATCCTTGATGCCATAGCCCAGCCCCTTGCTGCCTTCTCCGCCAATCCATTTGCCGCCATGCCACTTAGCCCAATCTCCCACCGCAACGTCAGGCCATTCCCGATAGATGTAATACGTCTCTGTCTCATCCACAGCTATCCAGCACATGAACCAATTCTTGCGGCCAGCAGGGTCTAGCACCATGTACCTAGTGACATTTGTTCTAGGAATTTTTTCGTGGGGTATGACATTAACATCCGTACTAAAATTAGGGAACTGACAGCTAAAACTCTTGGTGGGAATACCATACGCACGGCACAGGATTTCTTCCTCTGGCCTATTAGCTAAGTCCTTGGCAATACGGTCGTACCCGCCAAAGGGATTATCTTTAGTATGGAAGTAGATGACGGCGGCATTACGATTCTTAGAATGTTGGATAGTGCTTACCAAACGTCCCCCAAGAAGTTCTGCTGGTTTGCTTTCTATTGTCGTAGCCCCACCAATGTAGTCGCGCACTACCTCCGTATATCCATCAATAGGGGTAAACGTCACAATCATCTTGGCATTACGGGTAGCCAAACGAAACCTCAGCGTGTTCAGTAGGTCTGGCCCAATCAAGTATTCGTCGCACCATGCCCCAATGTTCATCACCTTAGCATCCCT
>CAYHAT010000190.1:0-7012 GCA_964354675.1 uncultured Actinomycetota bacterium
CACCTTGGTGAAGCTCTCCTGGAGCCTGCCCACGTACTTGGATACGATCACCGGACTCATCTCCACCATCATCTTGATGTCGGCTCCCGCTGCGAAATGTTTCTCTCCACCCGTGATCACCACGGCCCTCACATTGTCGTCCATGGCCAGCTCATCGGCACATAAGCCTATCTGGAGAGCGACCTCGGCATCGATAGGGTTAAGGGGAGGACGGTTTAGGGTCATGGTCGCCACGCCGTCTGCGATCTCGACTTTTACCAGCTCATAGTCGTACGCCATACTTCACCTCTCTTTTCATGATTAAACAACCCCTCTTGATGATAAGAACCTGGGTTTTCGGTTCCCACCTCCTCCTCCAATTCCGGGTTATCCCGGTTTCTGCATCCTTGGGTGAGAATCACATCCCTCGGAGTCAAAAATGCTGGCGGGGGGACCGATCCATCCCGGTGACCCCTCCCTGCAGGCGAACCTTTATCAGATTATCACCAACCCCATACACAGTCAATAAACCTGCGTAGCGCATCGACACCATAGCTCCAGCTAAACGCGGGATTCCAAGGCGGCTGCAGGGGAATGATCCCGGTCTGTCGAATCCCTTGTGAGGTGTACACCTTGCCTATATAATTTCCCCTTGGGAGAGGAACGAGCCGAGCAGAGCCGCACTTGTGACTCCGGGAGGATTGCACCATGACGCTTGAGGCCACGGGCGAGTTGGAGAAATTGTAGGCCCGTATGACATGGCCTATACGCGGTCTCATCAGTGGCTTGCGGCGGGGAATTCAGGTGTGGAGCGGGTATAATCTAATAGAGGCCGGGCTGCGGGTCATAGTAAGGGTCTGAAAGATGGATTTCGATCATGATTTCTACAAGAGCCTCCTGGACAACCTCTACGACGGGGTCTACTTCGTGGACACGGACCGCAGGATAACATACTGGAACCGCGGCGCGGAGAGGTTGACCGGTTACGACTCCGATGAGGTCCTCGGCTGTTACTGCCGCGAGAACATCCTTGAACACGTGGACGAAAAGGGCCTCAAGCTCTGCGAGACATCCCTGTGTCCGGCGGTCAAGACCCTGCGGGACGGCCTGCCGCGCGAAGAAGAGGTCTTCCTGCACCACAAGGGGGGTCACCGCTTGCCGGTCGCCATCCGCGTCGCCCCCATCCTGAGTCCGAACGGCCAGGTGATAGGGGCAGTGGAGGTTTTCAGCGACAACACGCCGCGGGTTATATCCAAGCAGACCATCGAGGAGCTGCAGAGGATCGCCCTTCTCGATCCCCTCACCGAGGTGGGCAACCGGCGCTACGCGGAGATGAACCTCAAGTTCAGGCTGGCGGAGAAAGAGCGCTACGGCTGGCCTTTCGGGATCCTCTTCATCGACATCGACAACTTCAAGGTGGTGAACGACCTCCACGGTCACGATATCGGTGATGATGTGCTCAAGATGACCGCCAAGACCCTCTCGAACAGCCTGCGGTCTTTCGACCTGGTGAGCAGGTGGGGGGGCGAGGAGTTCCTCGCCCTGGTGATCAACGTCGACGCCGACAGCCTGTTCACCGTATCCGAGAAACTGCGGAACATGGTAGAGCAATCGAGCATCAGCTACGACTCCGATAACATACGCATCACCATATCCATCGGCGGCACCCTGGTCCAGGCTTCCGACAGCGTGGAAAAACTGGTGAGGAGGGCTGACGAGCTCATGTACAAGAGCAAGGCGGCAGGGCGCAACCGCATCAGTATCGGTTGAGCTTCGTACTGGAGCCTCCGCGCGGTTGCTGGAACGCCGTATTAACCCCAGCCCCCGAGAGAGTGAGGGGACATGGATCTCGTAAACAAGCCAGCCGTGGTCATCAGCAAGTGTCTGGGATTCGAACGCTGCAGGTGGAACGGTGAGATCATCAACGACGAGTTTGTGGACAGGTTGGCGCCCTACGTCGACTTTCAGACCGTCTGCCCCGAGATGGAGATAGGCCTGGGGGTGCCGCGTGACCCCATCCATATCGAATCATCCAAGGGCTCCCTGAGCCTGGTCCAACCCGCTACCGGCAGGGACGTCACCCGGGATATGCTCGCTTTCTGTGAGGGTTTTCTGGGCTCGCTGGGCGAGGTAGACGGCTTCCTCCTCAAGTTCCGCTCTCCTTCCTGTGGCCCCGGCGACGTGAGGATATACGCCTCCGGCGGCAAGTCCGGGGCCATGGACAAGGGTCCGGGGTTTTTTGGAGGTGCGGTACTCGCCGCTTTTCCCGATCTTCCCGCGGAATCGGAGGGCCGCTTGAAGAGCTTCCGCATCAGGGAACACTTCCTCACCCGCCTTTTCACCATGGCCCGCTTCCATGCCATGCAGAGGGCCAACGCCATGCGTGACCTGGTGGATTTCCATGCCCGCAACAAGCTCCTGCTCATGGCCTATAACCAGTCGGAGCTGAAGGTCCTGGGAGGGATAGTCGCCAACCACGAGCGCAGGCGCGCGGGGGAGCTCATCCCGCTCTACCGCGAGCATCTCACCAAGGCCCTCTCCAAGGTCCCGCGCTACACTTCCAACATCAACGTCTGTATGCACGCTCTGGGTTATTTTACCAAGGACATCAGTGCTCGCGAGAAGGGCTACTTCCTGGATGCCCTGGAGAGATACCGGCAGGGCAACATCCCCTTGAGCGCGGTGACCAGTATCGCCAACTCCTGGATCGTCCGCTTCGACCAGGCCTACCTGGAACAACAGTCGTTCTTCAGCCCCTATCCCGAGGGGCTGGCGTTCATCAGCGACTCGGGTAAGGGAAGGGATTTGTAGGGGTCGTGTCTTCGATCTTCGGTTCCACCTTACCCCTGTTTTTCATGCGGACCTCCAGGGACTGCTTGCTATTGCTGAAGTTTTCATACGAGAGGGGAAGCAGCATCGCGGGGAAAGGAGGAAACCGGGGTCCTGATGCGTCAACTGACTTCGAGATGGTGGGATAACGGCATCAGGAATGCATACAGTAAATGCCAGCTTATAGTATGCTGGTCTTCAAAGGCTGTTTCGGCATATGAGCGAGATGAAAGGGGATGGGGACCATGGATTTCAACCTCGGTACATTCCTTACTAAACGGGCGCAACTCTCCCCGCACAAGGAGGGATTGGTGTGCGAGGATCAGCGCTTGAGTTTCTCCCAGATGAACCAGCGCTGCAACAAGCTCGTCCACGCCCTGCGCAAGCTGGGGGTGGAGAAGGGCGACCGCGTGGCCATACTGGCCTTCAACGAGCCGGAGTACTACGACCTCTTCAACGCCGCGGCGAAGATGGGGGCGATCATGGTCACCCTCAACTACCGGCTGGCCGCCCCCGAGCTGCAGTACATCATGGAGGACTGCGGCGCCAAGGTCCTCATCTTCAGCCGGGAGTTCGCCGAGGTGGCTGACTCCTTCCGCAACGATGTCCCGGCGGAGCATTACATCGCCATCATGGACGACCCTCCGGAGTGGGCCATGTCCTACGCCGGTCTCATCCAGGGCGAGTCGGACGAGGAGCCCGAGATCGTGGGCGGTGGAGACGACGTGCTGGCCATCCTTTACACCTCAGGCACCACCGGCAAGCCCAAGGGCGCCATGCTCTCCCACAACAACTTCTTCGTCACCTCCGATACCATCATCACCACCGTGGGGATGCCCGGGGAAACCTTCCTCATCGTGCTGCCCCTGTTCCACATCGGGGCCCTGCCGGGGATCATCCTTAACTCCCAGTACGGCCTGCGCAGCGTGCTCTGCCGCACCCTGGACCCCAAACGCTTCCTGGAGCTGCTGGGCGAGGAGAAGGTGACCGCCTTCGGGTCGGTACCAGCGCTGCTGCAGATACTGCAGATGGTGCCCGACTTCGATAAGTACGACTGGAGCTCGGTCGAGGTCATCCTGGTCTACGCGGCCCCGGTCCCCGTGACCCTGCTCAACGAATACGCGGAGGCGGGCATCGAGGTAAGGCAGCTCTACGGCCTTACGGAATGCACCGGTCCGGCCGCGGTGATCGACGGTGAGCACGCCCTGACCAAGGCGGGTTCCTGCGGCCTGCCCATGTTCTACATCGATATCCGCCTGGTGGACGAAGACGGCAACGACGTGGGGCCCGAGGAGCTGGGAGAGGTGCTCATCAGGTCCCAGAACGTGATGCTGGGCTACTGGGACAAGCCCGAGGAGACCGCCAGGACCATCAGGGACGGCTGGCTCTACACCGGGGACATCGCGAAGATGGACGAGGACGGCTACCTCTACATCATGGACCGTAAGAAGGACATGATCATCTCCGGCGGCGAGAACATCTATCCCGCCGAGATAGAGGACTTCCTCCTCTCCCATCCCAAGGTGGCCGACGTGGGTGTGATCGGCTGCCCCGACGAGCAGTGGGGCGAGGCGGTGCGCGCGGTGGTCGTGGTCAAGGAAGGGGAAGAGCTCACCGAGGTCGAGCTCATCGAGTACTGCAAGGGAAAGATAGGCAAGTTCAAGATGCCCAGAAGCGTGGTCTTCGTAGAGGCCCTGCCCCGTACGCCCACGGGCAAGATCCTCAAGCGCGTCCTGCGGGACGAGTACAACGTATAGGCTTAGCACGCTTTGACCATGATGGGGTCGTGTCTTCGATCTTCGGTCCTTTTTCTCGGGATCGATCAACAATACGGCATTGGATCAGAACCGAAGATCGAAGACACGGCCCCTAGTAGCCGCGCCTAGTAGCCGCGCGTCATCACGAAGTACATGGTCCGCTCCGCCATGATGGGCACGTCGGACCTGATGGTGGTGGAGAAAGACGCTCGCTCCAACCCTGGCAGTCCGTCCACGCCGACACTTATGCGTCTCTGCGCGGGGATCAGGTATTCCTGGGCGAATACGGCGCCGTCGCCACGCTGGAAGACGACCTTTACGAAGGCGGGTGCGAAGGAAGGGTTGGACAGGAGTATGTAGGTGTCGAAAGCCCCGTCGGTACAGCCCTCGGCGAAATACCAGTTTTCGGAACTGACCGCGGAGCCCATGGTGGCGGTCCCACCGCGGTGGCTGTCCAGGTCATAATAGACCGACCTCTCCGCCACCACGGGGTGATCGGCGTACACGGAAAAAGCCATCTCGCTTGAGGAAAGGCCGCCCTGGGAGGCGATGGGGATGGTCACGCGGCTGCGCGCTTTCACCAGGTACTCGTGCCGTATACTACCCTCGTTGAGGTAGAAATCGATGGTGACGAAGGCATCCTCATCGCCGGGATTGCCCACCATTATGTAACTTTCGAAGAAGCTGCGCGTACAACCCTCGGCAAAGAACCAGCTCTGGGAGAGTTGCGAGGCACCGATGGTGGAATGTCCTCCCTTGATATAGCCCTTGGTGAAATACATGGCCCTCTCCGCCACGATGGGCCCATCGGCATGCACCTGCATGGAGAAGGAGGCGGCACCGACCACCGGGAAGGCATCAACGGGCATGGTGAAGCGGGAGTGGGGTCCGACCCAGAACACGTAGTCCACCGTCCGCCCATCTTCCAGGAAAAAATATACCCAGGCGTTCACCGGCTCGTCCCCCGGATTGGCCAGGAGCAGGTAGGTGTCGAAGCTCTCGGCTGTGTATCCCTCGGCGAAATACCAGTCGGTCGATGGCTGCGTGGCGCCCAGCGACACCGTGCCGTCCGACCTCTTGCCGGCGGAGAAGTACATGGCGCGTTCGGCGACTATAGGTCCGCTGGCATCCACCTGCGCCGAGAAAGCAGCGGCATCCATGCCCGGGACGTCATCGACCGCCAGGGTGTAGCGGGAGTGGGGGGCGACGCCGCAGACCTGCTCCACGACCTCCCCGCTCTCCTTGAAGAAGGATATCTTCACGTCGACGCCGTCTTCTCCGGGATTGTTGAACAGAAGGTAGGTATCATAACCCTGCGCGGTGTATCCCTCCGCAAAATACCAGTCTTCAGAAAGCGCGGAAGCGCCGATGGACGAATGGCATCCCGAGATCACCCTGCGCCCGAGGGAAGCATAGGTGATGGTGAGGGGAGTGCCGTTGGGCGCCCAGTTATACGGCCAGTAGGCCTCCAGGGGATGCTGCCTGATGCAGCCGTGTGAGGCGGGGGCTCCCAACCCCGTCTCGTAACTGCGCGAGCCCCGCGGCCAGGAATGCATACCATGCGCCGAGGTGAAGGACATCCAATAATCGCACACGGCGCCTCCAAGCCCCACGTTGGTCCCGTAGTGGCCCAGGATGCGGAAATGCCCGGTGGGAGTGGCGTTGTTCAAGCCGGTGGAGCAGCGCGTCGCGTTCACCAGTTGGTCCCCCTCGAAGAAATAGAGGCGCTGGTCGCTGAGGGAGCATACGATGCTCTTGGGGCCACCCGCCGCCCTGGACGAGGGCTCCAGGACCGCGTAGACCCGGGAGGATGGGGGGCTCTCGTTGAGGTCGGCATCCACGCTGGTCACCGCATAAAAGTATCCCTTCCCTGGTTCGACATCATCGTCCAGGAACACGGGGTAGCTGAGCATGGAGTCGGCCGCCTTGCCCCCCACCTGCGAGAGGGGACCACCCTCCGTATCGGATCGGTAGGCGTTGTATCCGAAGGCTCCCCCCACCGGGTCCCAGGTGAGGGCGATGCGGACGCCGGCATCCTGTGTCCTCTGGAGTGCACTCACCCGTGAGGGAGGCGGCAAGCTGCCTGTTCCCGCTGGAGCATCCGCCCAGGCGTGTGTGGACAACGGCAGCGTCAATAAAAGGGCTGTTACGAGTATCGCCAGCGTCTTCCCGATTGTCTGCCTCAACTTTCCTCCTCCAGTATCGTTCCACGCTTCCCAGATATTTTCGGCACCCAGGCCGCCCGGATTAAACCCGTCCAGCCATACGGCAGGTGAGATATTCCAGGTCGAAAGTCGCGGATCGCTTTGTGCAGGGGTCGTCAAGGCGGGTATCAAGGTGCCGGTTCCAATGGTTGTTCTGCTTTATTGCCATTTGCCTTGCGACTTACACACCTCTCTATATGCATGCTGGCAGGGCTCAGACATCGGCTATCCGAGATCTAGAAG
>CAYHAT010000191.1:0-6967 GCA_964354675.1 uncultured Actinomycetota bacterium
TGGGGTCCAGGAAATCGTATGCCTCGTTCCCCAGGTTGGGATAACTTACAACCATGAGGTACCCCTTGTCCGGAACGTACTCGCTCACCTCGCCCGTGGGGTAGTCCAGGATGAGGCCGTAGGCGGTGTCGAACTCGGGCACGTCATTGAACATCCATACCGTCACTTTTTTTTCGGTCTCCGCCAGGCCCACCGCGATCCTGCGGTAAGTAGCATCGTATACGTCGGGGTCGACGTACTCGTCCTTCAGGTCGAAGAAGCCCGTATCCGCGATCTTCTGGAGCAGGTCGGCGATGGCCGCCTCATCCAGCTTTCCCTGTACGAAGATGCCCCGGTTGCTCGACTGTTCCTGGTACTTGATGAACCTGCCGTCTCCGAAGAGCTGGAACACGGGCAGGAGGTCATCACCCGGAAAGGGCAACCCTCCGTCGTTCTCCACCGTGACGATGGCCAGGCCGGGTTGAGGGTCATACTGCAGGGAGACCTCTTTCTCATCACACCCACCCACGAATGCGGCGCTTGCGGCGAGCAGAAGAGAGAGGGTGAAGATCGAGGCTAAGTAAAACATACGATTGCGGACTACACGCTTGCCCTTGTCTTCCATGGCCATCCTTTCGCCGCTGCCGTTTGCCCGGGATCGAATCCCGGGCTCCTGCCGGTGTCCCTGCCTTCTATGATGCTCGAAAGCAAGCGATTGTTCTACTTCCTTCCAAAAGGGCAGACGTAGAGGCAGAGGCCGCATACCGGCAGTCCGCCTACGGTTATAGTGTCAGGTTCTTCTCCGAGAAGTGTTGCCCCATTTATCATCTCCCGCTACCCACACTTCTCGGAGAAGAACCTAATGTCAGGAATGGTCCAGGGATACCCGCGTCTTATCGTTGGGGTCGTACTTCACGAATATCTCTCCTCCTGGCTGGAACTTGGGCACAGAGGCCTCGGAGATGATCCCGGTGGTCTGAGCCTGGAATGCGGGCTCGCCCTCCGGATGCACTTCCAGCATGAAGGTCATGGCCGGGTTGTTGCCGTTGACGTTGATCCCCAAGGGCGTAGCGACAAGGATCTTCGCCCTGGCCGGCTTGCCGGTGGCCCGGATCTCCGCGCTCTTCTCGTTCTCCTGGGCGAGGAACTCTCCCGTCATGCGCATCTTCTCCGGGTCCAGGTTCTCGATCAAATCCTGGGCTGTGCGCATCTTCTCCGGGTCCTGGTTCCCGATGAAATCCTGGACCATGCGCATCATCTCCGGCTCCAGGGCGCCTGCAGCCGGGAGCTGCGTTTGACCTCGCCCGCTATCGAGGCTCTCCTTGGTCCCCACCGCGACCTTCTTAGGATTCTTGGGGTCGTAGAGGACCGGGAGCACTGCCCCAGGCTGGAAGGTGGGGATCTCAAAACGGTTTATAAGCTCTTTCGTCTCCACCCGGAAGGGCTGGCCTTCGGGTGGGCGCACCTCCAGGACGAGCTTTACCACCGGGTAGATCTCGTTCACGGTCATGCCGGTTTCCTTTACCTCGACGATGGTCGCCTCGGCCTGCACCCCGCTCTTCATCAGGGCTTCCTGCCTGATCATGGAGCCGAAAAACATGCGGATGCAGAAATAGACGAACGCGATAGAGACGACCGTCAGGATGATCCCGAACCACGGGCTGACGGCGATGACGGCTGCCATCCCGATGAGGAAGCCGATGAGGGCCCCGATCATGCCTATCTTCCCCATCAGGTTGAAGCGCTTGAAGACCGTTATCAAACCACATCCCCCCTTATGCCCGGTTATCGGCGAGCACACTCTCAACGGATATGGTATCACATCGTACCTGACCTCCCACGATCAACATGTCAACATGGGGTCAGCCCTTAACATTCGTCAAAAGGTTAGCAAAGCTAAGTATATCGAGACGCTGCGACCGCATCGGACCTTGCTCACAGGATTGTTAGCAAGGCTAACGAAATGACGAATGTTAAGGGCTGACCCCATCAGTGGATGTTGAAGCCCGTAAAAAAGGAGCGGCAGCGCTCGACCTCGGAGGGCTGCATCCAAGTGTTCGTTGCTGCGTGTTTCTCGAGAGGATTCGTCTTCCCGATCTTGCGGCTCTTCTCGAACCACAGCGGGTTGTACGGGAGGATGGCGACCTCTTCCGCACCGTGCTTTTTCAGGAAGGCCGCGAGAGCGGTGAGGTTCTCATCCGTGGCGGTGATGCCGGGGATGAGGGGGATGCGGGGCAGCAGGGGCGAGCCCCCCTCCTGGCTGAAACGGAGCAGGCTGGTAAAGTTATCCAGGATGACCTCGTTGGGGATGCCGCAGTGCTTTTTATGATCGACCGAGTCGTGGAGCTTGAGGTCGAAGTAGATAGCGTCGGTGCAGGGGAGCACCTTATCCTCGAACTCCGCCAGGTCGAAGTGGCCGCAGGTCTCCACGATGGTATGGACACCCATATCCTGCAGCCTGCGCAGCAGCTCTGAAGTGTAATGCATGCACAGGGTGGGCTCGCCGCCGGAGAGGGTCACCCCACCCCCGGAGGTGCGGAAGAAGGGCAGGTCTTTCTCCACCAGCGCGGCGACCTCGCAGGCCTCCATGTATGTCCCCACCCTGGACAGGGCCCCGGATGGGCAGGCGTCGGCGCAGCGGAAGCAGAGAGTGCATCTTCTACGGTCGACGAAAAGCGGATCGCTGCGGTCAAGCGCTCTCTCTTCGCAGGCCTCCAGGCAGGTATCGCAACCGACACATTCCCCGGCATCGTAGGATATCTCTTGTCCGGAGCGCTTGCTCTCGGGGTTGTGGCACCACACGCATGAGAGGGGACAGCCTTTAAAAAAGACCACGGTGCGTATGCCCGGGCCGTCGTCCAGCGAGTTCCCCTTGACCTCCAGGATAAGAGGGCGCCTGTCCTCGCCGCGGGTCTCGTCTCTTTCTTTCTCTGACCTCCGACCATTGCTTCCCGAATTGGAATTCATCGTCTCTACCCGTTTTCATGCACCGACTGCAAACCACAAGCTGTTAGCCGACCACCGACCGCTGTCTTCTGCGGCGTCCCCGCTCCCAAGTGCTTTCCCAAACGCATGCAGCTCTCTAGATCCCGTACTCCGCCCTCTCGATGAGCTCGATCTGCATGTCGCGGTTGAGGGTCACGAAGTAGGCGTTGTATCCAGAGATGCGCACCAGCAGGTTGCGGTAGTTCTCGGGATGGGCCATGGCGTCGCGGAGCATGGCCGAGGTGATCACGTTCATCTGCATCTGCATGCCACCCAGGTCGAAGTAGGTCTTGGCATACGAGTACATGTTGTCCACCACCCGTTCGTGGCTGTCCTGCGCGCCGGGCACCACTTTCACGTTGAAGGCGATGTTGTTGTTCATGTTATGGGGGTCGAGCCTGGCCACGTCCCGGATGTTGTCCAGGAGATTTTTGGAGGCGATGGGCTGGGGCGTCAGTCCGGGGGTGAAGGCCTTGCCCGCCAACTTGCCCGAGGGCAGAGCCCCTGAGAGGGTCCCGAAGGCCACGTGGTTGGACATGGACCAGAAGCCGGAGGTGTACTTGCCTCCCCGGAAGTTCGTGTGGCCGCCGTAGGTATCGTGGGCGAACTTGGCCACCCGGCCCGCCATCTCCACCGCCTCGTCGGACCCGGAGCCGAAGAGAGGGACCTTCCTGGTGATCATGGCGTGCAGGGCGGGGTCGTTTTTGAAGTTCTCGTCGATGGCCTTCTTCAGCGCGGCGAAGCTCACCTTGCCCTCGTCGTAGACCAGCTTCTTTACGGCCATGAGGGAGTCGGTGACGTCGGCCAGGCCGATGCAGGCGGCGCCGGAGGAGTTGTAGCGGGCGCCTCCCTTGGTCACATCCGCGCCTTTCGTGATGGAGTCGCCGATGAGGGAAGAGAGGAGGGGAGTGGGGCGCAAGACGCTGTGCGCCTCTCCCAGCATGTTGTTGTACTCCACCGAGTTGTCGATGAGGAACTTGAACTGGGTGGTGAAGGCACGGTAGAAATCCTCGAAGGTCTCGAAATCGCCGGCCTCCGGCCTGCCGGTCTTCGGGCCCACCTCCCAGTTCATCAGGGGGTGTTTGCCGTTGTTCAGCGCCATCTCCAGCGCGGCCACCATGTTCATCATCATGCAGTTGGTGTGGCCGATGTGCTTGCCGGAGAGGGTGGGCTCCACGCAGCCGGTCGCCGCCCAGTCCCGCAGGTCCTCCGGCGCGTAGTCGAACTCGGCCAGGGATTCCATGACCACCGCGTCGTTGTGCATGGAGGGGGTGGCCGCGGTGATGAGGTTGACCTCGCACAGGCGCTTGAGGTAGGTCTCGGAGTTCACCTCCGGGTGGTACCTGGCGTTGACGTTGGGGTCTCGGATACCCAGTATCTCGGTGACCTTGAGGAAGATGTAGGTCATGTCGTTTACGGCATCCTCCCCCTGCGGCGTCACCCCTCCCAGGGTAATAGCCTGGTCGGAGGAGCTCCCCCCGAAGAGATAGTTGCCGATGTCCGGTATCAGCGGGAGATGGTCGGTGCAGCGCATGTAGAAGCAGCCCACCAGCTCAACCGCGCGCTTGATGTATTCCTCGCGCTCTTCCGCGGTCTCCAACCCGGCCATGTCCGCCGCGAAGAAGGGCTGCAGCCACTGGTCCATGCGCCCGATGGACAGGCCCGCGTTGGTACTCTCCATGTGCAGATCCAACCATCCGATCCAGATGGCGTTTATGGCCTCGTCCAGGGTCTCGGCGGGGCGCTCGGGGACCTTGGCGCATATCTCGGCCAGCCGCTCCAGCTCCGCCTTGCGCGCGGGATCCCTCTCGCGTTCCGCATCCTTGCGGGCCTGCGCCGAGAGGTTGCGGGCGTAGGCCTCGAGACCCTGCAGGCAGAGGACCATCCCTCGCAGGGAGTCCTTCTTCTCCTGGGAGGCCGCGGGGTCGCTCCGTAACTCTCCTTCTATCTCTGCGATGATGCCGCTCGTCCCCAGGCGCAGGAGCTTGGGGAAGTCGGCGATGGTGTGGGAGAGGGCGGCCGTCTTCCACATGAAGTACACCGCGAAGCGCTCGTCCAGCTTCTGGGAAAGCGGTTGGTCGTACTTGTCCCTCACCCACTCGCGGCAGTTGCGCTTCATCCAGAACGGGAACACGTCGTGGTGCAACACCGCGATGGTCTCGTCGGAGATATCGTAGGGGAACAGGGGTCTGTCCGGGCACGAGGTCAGCTCCGCCCAGATCATGGTGCCGTGGGTGTCGGGGTAGAGCACCACCCCGATCTCCTTGGTGGTGGTGGTGCCGGCGATGAGGTCGTTCTTGCGGATGATGGGCTTGCGGTTCTCCATGAGGTGCTTGAAGGCGTAGCCCTGCCGCAGCTCGGGAAACCAGGGATTACCTTCTTGGTCGGTCTCGAAGCCGTTGGCCATGAACCAATCGGTCAAGAGCTTGGGCCGTTCGTGGCAGATCTCCGGCTTCTCGGTGAAATGGATGTCCACGAAGCGCTCCAGGCGGGGGAAGTCGGCGAGGCTCAACCGCGAGAGGTAGGGGTCCTCGAGGTACTTGACCCCAGGGTCCACCTTCTCGCCTTTGAGCGGTTGCTGCCTCCTCTTCGCCATCTCCGTCCGCAGCGCGGGATCCGGGTCGGGACATTGCCGCAAGCGTTCCTCCGTATCCTCACGCTTCTGTTTCTCCAGGCGTTTCTTGTTCATCTTCCCGGTCAGCAGGGCGACGTAGAAGTTGAACAGCGTGAGGTAAGTGAGGTTGCCCTCCACCCGGTAGCGGCTCTTGAGGAGCATGTTGAGCAGCTCGTTGGGGGGGACGCTCAGTATGTTCAGGATCACGTCGTTCCCGGCGAGGATCATGGTGGCGTCCACATCGGCGGGGATCTTCCCGGTCACCCTCATCTTTCCGTTCTGCGAGATAAGGGCCTGCCGTACGTTGCCGCTCTCGGTGCGGAACCCGATCTTGAAGTCCAGCCAGGAGCCGTTCCCCCGCAGGTAGTCCTTGAGGGACGAACGGTGGTTGTAGTTGGCGGCCATCAGCCTGAGCACGGAGCCGGCCAGAAGGTTGGTGGGCGATATGCCGTTCACGCTGCCTCCTCTCGAGCATGTACCCCGGGTGGTACGTACCTTCTGTCATGGCGGGGCAAGGCCCCGCAATATGTTTTCTATATAATAATAGCAGCCATGGCGATCGCGGGACCGTTGTTTTGTCATTGCGAGGAGCGAAGCGACGCGGCAATCTCCTCTGGATGTTGACCATGGTCCGAACGAGATCGCTTCGCTTAAGCTCGCGATGACATTTAATGGACGCGAGATTTAGCATTGGCCTGGCCCAAAATGTCCCGCTTTTTTAAGGTGGGCGGAGTGTAAGCCGATAATGATATGGTTCATTGGCAAGTAGGTTGATAGCGCGTATAATGCGGTTTTGTGTGTAGCAGCGAGTCGAGAAAGAAGCGCGGTTTTTGAGATTAAACCTGGTCGCCCCCACCAAGCAGGGCGAAACATACCTCTTTAACAAAGGACTTCTCGCCCCTCTCGGCCTCATGTACCTGGCGGCGTATACCCCGCCAGAGGTCGAGGTGCGGCTGATCGACGAGAACGTCGAGCGCATCGATTTCTCGGAGACCCCCGACCTGGTGGGCATCACCACCATGACCGCCACCGCGCCGCGCGCCTACGAGATCGCGAGGCGCTACCGTGCCCAGGGCGCCAAGGTGGTGCTGGGGGGCGTACATGCGTCCATGATGCCCGAGGAGGCTTTGAAACATGCGGACGCGGTAGTGGTTGGAGAAGCGGAGAGCGTGTGGCCGCAGGTCCTGTCCGACTACGATGCTGGAAAGCTCGAGCCGCTGTATCACCAGGAAGATTTTATCGATTTCTCGCGCCCCATCCAGCCCCGCAGGGATGTCATCGACCCCAAAAGATACTGGAGCGCTAACGGTGTGCAGACCTCGCGAGGCTGCCCTCACGGCTGCAACTTCTGCTCGGTGACCGCCTTCAACGGCCGGCGCGTGCGCATGC
>CAYHAT010000192.1:0-6965 GCA_964354675.1 uncultured Actinomycetota bacterium
GCCGCTCGTCGTCGCTGATGCCCGAGGATTCTATCTGCCCCGCCACGTACTGCACGAGGTTGCGGTGGGTGAGCATGGGGGCTTTGGGTAGGCCGGTGGTCCCGGAGGTGAAGAGGAGCAGGGCGACGTCGTCCTCCTCCACCTCTTTTTTCCTCGCGGCCAGTTCCTCGCCCAGTCCGGGGTCGTCCGAGAGGAGATCGTCGTAGGAGATAGCCCCCGGCACCTTGGCCACGTCCTCCGGAGAGCCGATGATCACTATGTCTCGCAGTCCCGGCAGTTCGTCCCGCACCGCGTTGATCTTGGCGATGAAATCGGAGTCCATGAACGCCGTCTCCATGATCACCACCGAGGAATCGGAGTGGCCCAGGATGTATTTCACCTCCGAGGCGGCAAAGCGCCAGGTGACCGGCACCGCTGCCGCGCCCAGCTTGGTACAGGCCAGGTAGCCAAAGACGAACTCCGGGTGGTTGGGGATGTACAGGCCGATCTTGTCGCCACGCTGCACCCCCAGCTTGAGCAGCCCGCGAGCTATGCGGTCCACCGCGCGGTCGTAATCTGCGTAGCTGATACGCCGGTCGCCGTAGACGATGGCCTCGCGGCCGGGCCGCTCCTTCGCCCATTTCTCCAGATACTCAAAGATAAGCACCTCGCACCTCCCCGCTCGCAGGTATGCACTCCCCGACACCATGAACATACATATTACTTATACCCCCGACCTTGCGCGCTTTAGCGGTTTCCTTAGCCCCGTTATCAGCCCATGAGGCTGCCATCCCATCCTGCCGCCTGCTTCCCCTCAACCACCTTCCCGCCACCGGCCACCGATGGTCAGAGTCTCACCCTTTTCGGGGACACCATGCGTGGGGCCCCCCTGACCATGATATGCGCGAGGATATTGCGGGCGCGCGATGCAACCAGGTCGTGGACGGGCTCCTCTCCCGCCGCCTGCATGAGCACCTCCATGAGATGATAGAGGGGCATGCGCGTGGGACGTATCATCCGCCCCATGAGCAGCAGCAGCAGGCAGGTGGCGCAATAGGCCACCATGCAGTCAGCCCCGCTATCCCTCGCCTCCTTCCACTGCCGCAGGGACTGGAACCCCATATCAAAGGGGTTGTACCCGCGCGCCCCACAGGCAGCCCCGCAGCATACGGAGAGCTCCCGCGCATGCGCCATTTCCACCACCTCGAGCCCCGCCCGCCGCATGAGTTCACGGGGCACCTCCGCGTAACGGCGGCCCAGGACCTTGGCATGGCAGGACTCCTGCACCACCGCCGAGCCCTTCCAGGGGCGTCCGAAGACCGCTTCTCCCGCGTCCACCCGCTCCAGCAACCAGTCGTAGAAATAGAGGATCTCGAAGTCGAAACGCGCCCCGAAGCAGCGCGGCAGGACGTTGGAGAGGATGTTGAACCCCGCCGTACAGAAGACGTACATCCTCTTGATCCCCAGGTACCGGAAGCGCTCCTCCAGCACGCGCGCCTGCCTCTCCACCACGTCCATGATCCCCAGGCGGAAATAGAGCTCGCCGCAGCACAGCTCCCGGGCGCCGATGATGGTGAAATCCCTTATCATTGGCGTATCCAACAGACATGGGAATATCTGGGCATTGCATCCGGCGTAAAGCACCGTGCCCCCTGCCGCCGCCACCGCCTCAGGTGAGGACCCGTTCTCCTGCCAGCGGGCCACCAGCTCCCGCTCCCGGGCGGTATGGTGCCGGCGGGCGATGGTGTTGAAGTTCACCTCCTCGAGGGGCATGGCCAGCTGCGCCCGCACCGGCATTCCTTTTTCCAGGTAGCGCTGGTACCAGCGGTAGAGGATGAGGCCGTACGGCGAGCAGCCGTTGGGACAGAAGAGGTCGCAGGAATAGCAGCTGGCGCAACGCGAGTCTATGAAGCGCGGCCTCTCCCCCGCGCGCAGGCGCTTTATCTCGTCACGCGCCTCCGCGGGGGTCAGCCCCATCACCTGGCAGCGGTAGAGGCAGGTCCCGCACTCCTCGCATGCGTCGTAATCGTAAAAGAGGCCCAGCTCCATTCCGTTCCCATCGGCGTCCATCTCCATGTCCCCCCTGTTGTCCCGCCGAGCACCTAGGGCTACTTATACTTGTCGTCTGAACTCAGGATGGCTATGCCGCAGACCACGCCTCCCAATCCACCGAGGTTGTGGGCCAGGCCGGTCTTGGCGCCCTCGCGCTGGCGGCCTTCCGCGCGGCCCTGCACCTGCCGGGTGATCTCGTAGATCATGCGGCAGCCGGTGGCGCCGATGGGGTGTCCGAAGCATTTCAGGCCGCCGGAGGGATTGACCGCCACATCGCCGTCGATGTCGGCATGCCCCTCTCGCACGAACGGCCCACCCTCGCCCTTGGCGCAGAACCCAAGGTCCTCGTAGTTGAGGATCTCGGTGATGGTGAAGCAGTCATGTACCTCCGCACAGTCTATCTCCCCGCGCGGGTCCTCGATGCCCGCCATCTCGTAGGCGACCTGCGCCGCCTTTACCGTGGGCAGCCAGGTGATGTAGTCGAAGTCGGGGTCGAAGGGCAGAAAGTTAGTGTACACCGCCATTCCCAATCCTCGTAACATCACGTAATCGTCGCGATACTTCTTGGCGATCTCCCTGCGGGTCACGATCACCGCCGCCGCGCCGTCGGAGATGGCGCAGCAGTCAAGGAGGCCCAGCGGCCCGGAGACGATGGGGGCTTTCATCACCTGTTCCAGGGTGACCTCGCGGCGGAAGTGGGCTTTGGGGTGGACCGCCCCGTTAAAGTGGTTCTTTACCGCCACGTAGGCCAGGTCTTCCTTGGTGAGCCCGAACTTGCGTTGGTGTTGGGGGAAGGCCAGCCCGAAGGCGCTGGGGGCGGTAAGTCCCCGCAGCAGCACCGGGTGGCCGAAACCCGCCGTGGGCAGGCCGCGCCCTCCCTGGTCGGTGAGTTTCTCCACCCCGGCGGCCATGACCATGTCGTACATACCCGACGCTACCCCAAAGCAGGCGTTGCGGAAGGCATCCAGCCCCGAGACGCAGTAGTTCTCGACGTGGGTCACCGGGATGCCGTAGAGTTTCAGGGGGTCGGTAAGGGTGGCCCCGGAGAGGCCGGTGAAGGGGTACTGGATGCCGATCCAGGCCGCCTGGATCTCCTCGGGAGCGATGCCGGCGTCCTCGTAGGCTTCGTAGGCCGCCGCCACCATCATGCTCTCTACGTCCATGGTGAAGTTCTCGCCGAACTTCGAGGCCCCCACGCCGATTATGGCTATGTCATGCAAGCTGCAGGTCATCTCTCATCCCTCCTTTGGCGCCGGGCGGCATTTCCAGAAGTAGGTATAGAATTCGTTGGCTCCGAAGAGCTTGCGGAAGGTAAGCTCCACCGCCATATCCAGCTCCACCGCCTCCGGATCGCGGTCGGTCATGTGCAGGAAGATGCGTCCCCCTCCCTCCAGGTCCACGATAGACAGGGTGGTGGGTGACTCCATGCTCTCGAAGAGGTTGTCGTTCATGAAGTTGAATAGCGTCCCCCTGCGGGCCAGGCGGACCTCGGTGAAATCGTCTTTGGCCTTACAGCGGGAACAGACTATCTGCATGGGAAACCTTACCAGGCCGCATTTATTGCACTTCGAGCCATAGAGGGAATAGAGCTGCCGCTGCTCCCTCCACAGGATCACCGTGGAGCTGGCGTATTCCGGGGGTTCCATCCTCGTCAGCCCCTTGTAGCGCAGGAAGGTGGCGAAGCTGTCCATGGGCGCCTGTGAGGCCAGGTGTCTCTGCACACCACGCCGGGGCGGGAGGTCTTTTATGGCCTCGGTGACTTTGAAGAGCATGACATCCACCCCGTCGGCGTAATGAGCGAGCAGGATATGGTCGCCGGGGTTGAGGCCGCTCTCCAGAGCACCGGCCATCATCATGAGAGGCTGGGCGGTGCCCGTGCCCCCCACGAAGGCGAAGAGGGCATCCTGCACCTGGCTGGCGGGGTCGAGCTTCACCGCCTTGGCCACCGCGCCGTGGCTGCGGAAATCCGGAGCGGAATAGACCGCCCGGGCCACCCCGCCCGCTGAGAGGCCGAACTTCTCCAGGGCCGCCTTGATCCCCGCCGCCATGGTCTTGCCGTAGCCCTCCGTCTGGGCCATGCGGGCGTTGAACTCCTGCAGGGTATGGTCTTTCTCCCCACGGCGCCAGGTGAGGTATATCTCGTCCTTCAGGGAATAGGAGCCCAGGTATTCCGCTATGACGCCGTCTCCCGAACCCACCAGGACCGCGCCAGCGCCGTCCCCCAGGGTCTGTTCCCAGTTGGTCATGGGCTCCGCCACCCGCGTCTCCGCGGAAGTGACCATGATGTTGTCCGCCTTGCCCGCGGCCGCCGCGTCCAGCGCTGCCCCCAGCGCCGTAGTCGAGGCGCGCAGCGAGGTGGCGAAGTCCGCCGTGTATACGTTCTGCGGCGCGTCCAGGACAGTGGCGACCAATGTAGCGCTGGACTTCTCCACGTAGGGCGAGGTGGTGCTCGCGAAAAACACTCCCCCCAGTTTCTCCGGCTCGAACCCCACCATGCAGTCTGTCGCGGCCTCGTAGGCCATGGTCAAGCTGTCCTCGTCGAAGTTGGCCACGGCGATGGTGCCCGGGGCGGCTGGTATCCCCCATCCCCTGGCTATCACCTCGCGGCTCAATCTCAGTCTGGGGATGTAGGCTCCAAAAGATTTTATACCGACCATCTCTACCTCCTCGCTATGGCGATCAGGCCTTACACCGGATCGATCCCCGACGTTGCGGTCGCGTGCTGCCGTCAAAGAGAATGTGAAATGCGTCGTCTGCACCTTGTTGCAAAGGATATATCGCCGCTTTTTTTCAAGCTACCCCCCGGGGCGCAGTATATCCCGATATTCCGCCGGCCCGCCTTCAGCATGAGTATGAACCGGGACTTAATATTATCAAAAACGGTGCTTCCTTGGGAACGCTGCGCAAGCCGGCATCCCGACACTCCTGGTCACCCCGGTCGTGCCCGGCTGCAGGGGTAGGCATGAACAAGCCGTCCACTATCGCCCGCAAGCAGGGATCATACCTGGTGGGAACCGATGTGGGTGTCCGAGGCACCGGCAACGAGCAAGCCGCAGCCTGCGCCCTGTCGTTTCCGGGCTGGCCCGGGAGCGCCATCCCCTCTGAGGTTTACTCGAAAACACGAACAACACGAGAGGATTTGTTTGACTCTCCAGTTACTAAATGGTAGCATAATACAAACATAATGCTTGCTTTAATACGATAAGGACTTACGGGGGAACAGAGGCAAGGACCTGCAGGGAGACCAAAGATGATGATGACAACGGCGGTCCACGGCTCGATAAGGTCAGCGGGAACAGACCCGATCACTCGCGGTGATCGGGTTTTCATATAGGGCAAAGAACGCACAAAAGAAGGGAGACCAAACCGGACGCGACACACGCGACAGGGCATGCGAGGGGAGCAGCGAGTCCCTATCGAAACGGGCATGGCAACCGGGACTCAGTCGGCGTAGATATCTATATCTCTCCTTCATAATCCTTACAAAGAACTCACCGGCGCCGCCCTCCGTCCACCGTCCCTCCCGTCCGTTCCGGTCTCCCGTACCAGGGGTAGAGGAAGCGAACCGCGCGGCGCTTCTTCCGCCCGAAGGACGAGGGTAATGAGGAGGTAGATGCGAATGAAAAGGGCTACAAAATGGTTGGCTTTTCTGATGGTCATGGCCATGCTGCTGACCTTCCTGCTGGCCGGGACACTGACCGCTTCGGCCCAGGAGACCGAGCAGGAGCAGGATGATGGGGTAATCACCCTCGAGGAGGCGCCCCGGGTGACGCCACCAGACCTGGTCGAGCAGGGCAGGTCGGAGGAACTTGTGGAGCCGGAGCCGGTGGGCAGCGTCGGATCCTTCGAGGCGCTGGTGTGGGACGACACCGCCAACCCCGACGGCGCCCTCAACGAGGGCGAGATCTACGTGGACGGCCTGACAGTGAACCTTTACATCAAGAGGCCCGATGGGACCTGGAAACCCTATGGCAGCAAGGTGACGGGGCCCGAGCCGACGAACTTCGTCCGTTCGGTACCCTGGATAAACCCGCTGCACGTGCACGGCTGGGTGGGCTGGGATGGTCTGCCGCTCAGCTATACGGGCGTCGAGGTCCTGCCGGCGGGGGACAGCGTCGGCACCAACAGCTACGCGTACGCTGACTACAAGATGGAGCTGGTGCCGAGCGGGAAATGGCTCCCCTCCAACAAAACGGTACGCTACGGCAGGCTGTACGCGATACAATTGTTTCCCTTTCAGTGGGCTCCCGCCCTCTGGTATTACCCGCAGAACGGCGACCCGGCGACGCGGGGCTTCGGCTTATGGGAGCCCTCCATGATCAGCGGGTACGCGTTCCACGATAGCAACGCCGACGGCAAGAAGTCGAGCCGCGAGTCCTATCTGAAGGGATGGACCATCATCCTCACCGTGGACCTCAAGGAAGTGGCGCGCACCACCACCGACGCCAACGGCTACTACGAGTTCAAGGGGCTGGCTCCCGGCTTCTACCAGGTGTGGGAGGCGGAGAAAAGCTGGTGGAAGCTGATCTTCTACTACCACCCCCCCATCGTCCCGCGGCCGAGTGGGGTCTACAGGGGCAACCACTTCGTCTGGATCAAACCCCACGAGAATTACGCAGACCGCAACTTCGGCAATTTGAAGATGGACTCCATCTGCGACATGTACTACTACGGCAAGTACGTCATCGCGCTGGTCAAGTACTGGCTGGGGTTGGGGGTAAAGAACCCGAACGCCTACCTGTAAGCCGACCTGTCGAAAGGGCCCCGGTTATCCGGGGTCCTTTCGTTTTTTATGATAAGCCAAGGGATCATCTGTTTCCTTTGATTTGGTTCTTCTCCGAGAAGTGTGGGTAGGAGTGTGAGAATGGTAGCTACCTTTGGGCAACACTTTGGGGTCAGACCTCAAAAATTGCCTCTCAGGCAACACTTTGGGG
>CAYHAT010000193.1:0-6958 GCA_964354675.1 uncultured Actinomycetota bacterium
AGGGCCGGCTCGTTACGGATGCGGGTGCGGAAAGCCCGGTCTGGAGCATGATCGTAACGGATTCCCGGCCTGGCGATGACCGCTGCGACAGCATATCGAGGGAAATCAAGAACCGGGTTCATTTCGGGTGTACGTAGGATAGAATAATGAAGGTACGGATAATCCGTGGAGAGCGGCGGGCTGCCGGAATCTATTGCAGCTTCCCGCCATCATCCGGAGGATAGGGAGGGAGGTCCCGGGATGGCTGATAACGAGCAAGAGTCGAGAGAGCCCAGCGCGGAGGAACTGCGGGCCGAAACCGAACGCCTGCGGGCGGAAAAGGCAGCCCTGGAGGCGGAGTTAGCAAAGAAGGGGAAGCCTGCCCGAGGGCACTTCCCCTGGCGGGGCACAATCGCGTGGATACTCATCGTGCTCGCCTGTCTTATGGCCATCCTGGCCCCCATCGCCGTGTGGGCAAAAACCACCTTCCTGAACACGGACAACTTCGTCGAAACGGTGGGGCCTCTCATCACCGATGAGACCGTAGCCCAGCCGTTGAGCACGGAAATCGCCGACCGGCTCTTCATAGGGTTGGACATAGAGAACCGCATCAAGGAAGCGCTGCAGGAAGTGATCCCGGATAAGCTCGCCTTCATCGCCGGTCCCATCTCCAGCGGCCTGAAGTCCTTGACCCAGAAGCTGACCTACGAGGTATTGACCAGCTCGCAGTTCCAGACGGTATTGGATAAGATCCTGCGGGTCACCCACTCGACCGCGGTCGGGATCATCGAGGGAGACAAGGCGGTGTCGGTCAGCAGCGGTGGCGAGGTCACTTTGGACGTCGGGGAACTGGTGACCAACGTCAAGAACCGGCTGGTGGATGCCGGCCTCACCTTTCTGGAAAAAGTACCCATACCGGAGATCGACAAGACCATCGTGCTCTTCACCTCCTCTCAATTGGGGATGGCCAAGCAATCCGTAGACCTGCTGAACACCTTAGGCTGGTTCCTCCCGATTCTCGCCCTCGTCTTGTTCGCGGCCGCGGTGCTCATATCGGAGGATCGCAGGAGGTACCTCATGATCGCGTCCGCGGCCCTGGCGCTAGCCATGGCTCTGTCGCTGATGGTCCTGGACCTGGCCAAGGGGGAGCTGCTGGGGCAGGTGAAGAACCCGGCCAACCTCGACGCAGCAACGTTTATCTGGAACACTGTCTCCGCGAACCTCATCAAGGCGAACGTGGGCCTGTTGACCCTGGGCATAGTGGGCGCGCTGGGCTTCGCCATCGCCGGTCCTTATGCCTGGGCGGTCTGGCTGCGGCGCAAGTCGGAATATCTCTTCGCGCTCCTGCGCGAGCGTCGCCTGGAGGGCAAGGAATCGGGACCGGTCGGTATCTTCTTCGCCGCTCACATCTGGGGACTGCGCGTCGCCGGCGTGGCCGTCCTCTTCGGCATCCTGTGGCTGGTGCGCCCCCTGAGCGGCGTCAAGGTCATCGTGGCCCTGGGCATATACCTGGTCTACCTGGTGATCTGCGAGCTGCTGCGGGGGAAGTTGCCGCAGTCTACCGAGGCGGTTGTCCCGGGAGAAGAGGGGGCGGAGGGCCCGCCGGAGGAAAATGCCGATCTCGAAGGCGAGTCCCCGGAAAAAAAGGAAGCCGCAAAGGAAAAGACAGACACCGATGACAAACCTCAGGAAGAGGATGCGGACAAGGAGGAAGATCGGGATTAACCGTATCGTTCTCAGGCTTGACGTTTGACTTTCATAGTTTGGGGTCGTGTCTTCGATCTTCGGTTTACTCGACCCTTGGGCTATCGATCCATCTCATAGGCGAAAACCGAAGATCGAAGACACGACCCCATCCTGACTTATATCTCTTTGGGGAGTTTCAGCTGAACGCCGTCCGGCTCGCCGGTTTCCTCGCTGGTACCCCACCTCTCCTGCAGGACGTGGACTATCTCCGCCCCCAGGAAGATGAGTATGCCCACGACGTAGAGCCAGAGGACGATCCCCAGCACCACCCCCAGCGAGCCGTACAGGGCCTGGTTCTTTGAGATCTTGGTGAAGTAGATGCCCAGCCCGTATTCCGCGGCGTCCAGCAGGAGCGCGGCGGTCAAAGCCCCCCAGATAGTCTCCTTCCAACCCGGTTTTACGAGCGGGACAGTGCGGTAGAGGACAGAGAAGATCAATAACGTGGCCATGGGGCTCAGAAGGGCCCCTAATATCACCGTCAGCGTCGAGAGGACCGGTCCGGTGTGCTCGTTCACCCAGGAGAGGGTCTGCGAGGATAAGTAGGTGATGCTAAGACCGATGATCGCGACCAGCACCAGAAAAAACATGATCCCGAAGGCGAAGAGCTTCTTCTTGACAAAGGACCTCTTGTGGGTCTCCCAGATCTCCTCGAAAGCACTCTGGACGGCGTAGGCGATCTTGCTGATGGTCCAGAACAGGCCGACGAGCCCCAATATGCCCACCACGTTCCTCAACCGCAGCAAGCTCTCGGAAGCGACGTTTACGGTCGAGGGCATATCGGGTAACGCGTTCCTGAAGGCTTCGGTGACCTTCTGCATGACTTCCGGGTTGTACCTGAATATGAACCCGATGATGGAGCCGATGATCAGGATCAGCGGGAAGATGGCCAGGAAGGCGGAATAAGCGAAATTGCCCGCGTGTAGGGTCATGCCGTGGCGTAAGAAGTTTCTCACCGCCTGGTCCGTGACGGCAATCCAGCCGTACCTCTCCGAGAGGTCGTCCAGCAGATTCTCAGCTCTCGCCCCGGCCTTCCTTAACCACCGCGTGAGCGGCTCCACCTTGCCCTTGAGCCGCTGCCTCCAAGCCATCCGCGCTGCTCCGATGCAAGCAGGCTAGGCTACGGCGGGCGCAGGTGGCTGCTGCTTCCACCAGCTCCGGACCATGAATGCGATGACCACCCCGAGGATGCCCATGAAAAGTGCGTAGAGCCCGACGAGGAGGACGACCGTCCAGGCGCCCAGTTCCAGGTTGAGGATGAATACCACCCCGACACCGATACCGACTACACCGGAGATGCCGTAGAGTATCCTCAAGCCGGTGCTGCCCTCCATCTCGAAGGCAGCGAACAGCTCCATGAAACCGTAGACGATGAGGAAGACGCCGATGAGGAAGACGAGAGCGCCGAGCGCCAGCCCGGGGCGCGCGAGCACCACGATGCCGATGAGGAATCCCAGCAGCCCCAGGACCATGGAACGGCCCCACTTCTCCTTGCGGTAGATGGATACGCCCGCATCCACCACGTGGACCATCCCGCTCACCAGGACGTAGAGGCCGAAGAGGAGAATGATCACCTTGGTGGTCGCCTCGGGCCACACCAAGATGACGATCCCGAAGAGCAGGGAGATCAACGCCCTGAACAGGATGAGCTTCCAGTTCCTGACAACTAACGCTTGTTCCATCGGTTGCTCCTTTCATGTGGCCCGGCACCGTCGGGGACGATCCTTCCCAATGCCATTGTAGACTAAGCATGGGGCCGTGTCTTCGATCTTCGGTTTTCGCCTATGAGATGGATCGATAGCCCCAGGATCGAGCAAACCGAAGATCGAAGACACGGCCCCATCTTGCTATAATATTCAGGCCCGTACAACGACAGCGTTTCTATCCGGGAGGGACGTTATGAAAGTCATCGTAGTCGGGGCCGGAACATCGGGTCTGGCCGCAGTCCACACTCTGCGCAAGAGGGGCGCGGATGTCGTGGCCCTCGAATCCAAGGATACGGCCGGGGGACGCATCATCGGGGCACGCAGGGACGGCTATATCATGGACCTGGGCGCGCAGTTCTTCTTCAAGTTCTACGACACCACCTTCGGGCTCTGCCGCGAGCTGGGCCTGGGGGATGATATCGCTCCCTTCCCTTTTAAGATTGCCTTGTGGAAAGGTGGCAGACTGAATCCCGTCACGGTTAGCTTACACCCCATGGATCACTGGCGGAATCGCTCCGACCTGCTGCGCTTCCGTCTCTTCTCCCCCAAGGGCATGTTGCAGATGGCCCGCATCATGCACCTGGCCCTCAGGAGGCGACGCGACCTCCACTTCATCGACTACGGCAGCATGCTCGACCTGGACGACCAGAGCCTCGCCGACCTGGTACTCAGCCGCGGCGGCAAGGAGGTGCTGGAGTACCTGTTCCAGCCCATGGCCTCCTGCCTCACCCTGGGGGAGCCGGAGGACATCGGAGCGGGATACGGCTTGACCCTCTTCTGGTATGCCTTGAACGGCCTCTTCACCTTGCGGGACGGCATCGGGTCACTGGCCGAGCGCCTCTATAATGAGTGCCAAGACGACGTGCGCCTGTCAACGCCGGTCAAGCGCATCGTCATAGAGGGAGGCGCGGTGAAAGGCGTGGAAACGGGTGATGGCCTGCTGGAGGCCGACGCGGTGATCTGTTCCACTACCGCTACTACCGCCCTCGAGCTCATGCCCGGCCTCCCGGACACCCTGCGCATGCCCATGGGTCGGGCCTCCTACAGCGCCTCCTGCCACGTGACGTTCGGGCTGCGCGACCGCCTCCTGCCGCCTGGTTGGTGGGCGGTCGGCCTGCCGCGCAAGGCTGGTTCCTCCATGGCCGGCTTCGTGGATGACTCCATAAAATCCCCCCATTACGCGCCCCCCGGTGGAGGGATGGTGCACTGTTTCACTTTCGGGAAACATGCCTTCGAACTCAATGCCATGCCCGACGCGGAGGTCTTCTCACGCCTCAAGGGAGAGATAAAACGCTTCATCCCCTCCATGCCCGATGAGCCCTTCTTCTCGGAGGTCTACCGCTGGGACGAGGCGGTCTGCCTCTCGCCCCCGGGTATGCTGCGGGAGTTCTACCTCATGAAACGCGACCATTACCGGGACGTGAAGGGGTTGTTCCTGGCGGGCGAGTACTTGAACATGCCCTCGGTGGACGGTGCCATACGCAGCGGCATCGACGCCGCCGAGGCGGCCTTGCGAGGCTGAGCGATCCTCTTACTCGTAGCCCTCGGGTCAGCCGTCAAATCGATTGGGATGGAGACGGGTATCGGGCCTCTTCTGATATTGAAGAACCGCGCTATTGCCTGATGCGATCGAAATCGCCACGTCACTCCTCCCCGTTAAAGCATCGGACCTCCACCTGCGTTTCTACGGAGGAATCCCCTTCGCCTCCTTCCTTGATATCGCGAGGTCCAGACCGAGCATACTCCCATGGCGAGACAGATAAGGTTTTGCCGACACGCATTGTGGATAGAAGTTACCTGATCGGAAGGATATCTACTTCATGGGCTAAGGCCGGTTCGAAACGGATGAAAAGGGGGTAATAATGGACAACTTTACCCGCAAGGTGGTGGACACCCTGCTCGAGTGGGGCGCCGACCTGGTGGGGATCGCCCCGGTGGAGCGCTTCAGCGAGGCGCCGGACGGGCACAGGCCCACCGACTTCCTGCCGGAGTGCAGGTCCGTGGTCTCGATCGGCCTCCACCTCTTCCAGGGGATGGCGGACGTATGGGGGGAATGGGACGAACCGACCAAGACCATAACGCCATACCTCTTCTACGGCTACGGGCTTACCAACTGGGAGGGCTCGCGCATGGTCAACCGCATGGCCAAGCTATTGGAGTACCGGGGTTACAGGACACTCGCCTTCATGCCCACCTGGATCAGCAGCATGACCAAGTACTTCGACCAGACCATAATCACGGGCGAGATCACGGCGGAGATCTCCCACCGCCACGCGGCGGTGGCCGTGGGCATCGCGGACTTCGGGCTCAACGGCCTGGCCCTCACCCCCGAGTTCGGCTCCATGCAGCGCTTCAACACCCTGCTCACCTCAGTGGAGCTCGAGCCTACACCGCTCTACGACGGGCCGCCGTTATGCCTGCCGGAGGCGTGCGGCAACAAGTGCGTCAGGGTCTGTCCCACACAGGCCTTTTCCGAGACGGAGCTGCAGTCATGCGTCATCGGTGGCAAGGAGATAAGCTACGCCGCGCACGACAATATCCGGTGCGCATATGGGGTGACCGGACTGGTGCAGGAGACGGGCAGCCGCGCCGACCTGCAGATCCCTGACGGCCCGGGCCAGCCGCTCCATTTCTTCGCTTCCATGGGCAGCGAGCAGATCCACCCCTACACCAAGGCCATGCTCGATAACTGCTTTGGCTTGATATGCGGCGACTTCTGCGGTAAGTGCCTGCACATGTGCCCGTCCAAGAAGCTCAGTGCCAAGAGCTTAAGGGATTACGACCTCTCCGGTAGGCATGCCTTGCTCAACCGCGATCCGCTCGCCTGAACGCGGAGCCAAACGATGGGGATAGGGGCTCGCGACGGCCGTATGGTGTCGAAAGCGCCAGGTGGTGTCGTGCCGCACTTAAGAAGAGGGGAGCCTGGGATCCCCGTACCTGGTCTTGAGGATCTTAGTGATCGGGCTATGAGGGTTGGTCCCCTTCCTCATCCTCCTCGCGCCGCACGCGGCATGAGCCGGATATTCACGTGGGCACCCCTAATCGCGGCAGGATGAAACCGCTCAAGACGAGCCATGCCGCGATGATGATGACGAGGATCAACCATTCCATCCGTTTCAGATCTCCTGGTCCGGACCGGACCATTACCAGGGGCGTCACGTGGAGCGGGTGCCGCACCCGCTGGACTCAGGCCCCTTGTCCATGCCACCGATACCGATGACCGAAAACATCTTGCGAACCCGCTGCGACCCGCACTTCGCGCACATCAACTGGCTGCTCTCAGCGTCCTCGGCCAATCGGAAAAACGCGTCGAAGCGGTGCCCGCATTCCTCGCATCGATACTCGAAAATCGGCATGTTGACATCCTCGATAAATGAATGACAGGGTAAATATATCTCCGCCCTAAAGCGCCAACAATGATGTAGCTCAACCTGGGGTCGTGTCTTCGATCTTCGGTTTACTCTCAACCTGGGGTCGTGTCTTCGATCTTCGGTTTACTCGACCATTCGAGTAAACCGAAGATCGAAGAC
>CAYHAT010000194.1:0-6931 GCA_964354675.1 uncultured Actinomycetota bacterium
CCGGCGCCAAGCTGGGCTTGGCCAACCTGGCCACGGTGATCGCCTTGGTCACCCTGGGGCCGTGGGAGGCCCTGGCCGTGAACGTGCTGCGCTGCCTGCTGGGAGGACTGCTACGCGGCAGCTTCGTCGGCCTTGCTCTGAGCCTTACGGCGGGGACCGCCGCCACCCTGGTCATGGCCGCCCTTTACAGTCTCTGGCCTCGCCCCTTCAGCCTCACCGGTATCAGCATCGCGGGAGCGGTCACCCACAATGCCGTCCAGCTGTGGGTGGCTATGTGGCTGGTGGGGTTCCCCGGCCTGAAGTACTACCTGCCCTACCTGCTCCTCATCGCACTGCCCACGGGGTTCTTCATAGGCGTCGCTGCGCGCAGGCTGGCCCTGGCCCTCAACCGTGCTGTCCCCGGGGAGGTGGGTTGACCTGGACGCGCAAAGCGGTGGCGCACCGGCCGTGGTCTGCGAAGACGTGGCCTTCACCTATGCGGGACGGGAAGGCATCCCGGCCCTCGACGGCGTCTCTCTGGAGATAGCCGAAGGCGAGTTCGTCGCGGTGTCGGGGTTGAACGGCTCGGGTAAGTCCACCCTGTGCAGGCTGTTCAACGCCCTCATCCTCCCCATGCGGGGTAGGGTGTTCTCCTGCGGCCTGGATACGTCGCTCCCCGAGAACCTCGCCGAGATACGCAGGCGGGTAGGGTTGATCATGCAGAACCCCGACAACCAGATCGTGGGCCCGACGGTAGAGGATGACGTGGCCTTCGGGCTCGAGAACCTCGCCTTGCCCCGTGATGATATCCGCTCCAGGGTCGAGGAGGCCCTGGAGGCGATGGAGCTGGCCGCTTTACGGGGCCGCGAGCCGCATCTTCTCTCTCTCGGGGAGAAAAAGCGCCTGGCGGTGGCGGGGGTGATGGCCCTGCATCCACGCGTCCTGGTCTCGGACGAGTCCACCTCCATGCTCGATCCCCCCACGCAGGCCGAGACCATCGCCCTCTTCAAGAGGCTGCGGGACGCGATGGGGATCGCCGTTATCCACGCTACCCACCGCCCGGAGGAGATACTTGCGGCCGACCGCGTGGCTCTGCTCGGGAGCGGGCGCCTGCTATTCATGGGCACCCCCGACGAACTTTTCGAGGGGCAGGAGCTGACCGATGGGCACGGGCTGCGCCCCACCGCCCTCTATCAGCTGGCGCGCGAGCTGGAGAGAAGGGGCTGCCCTCTTCCCGGTGGCTCCCTGGAAGCGAAGGAGGTGGCGGAGCGGCTGTGGGCGTTACGCTGAAGGGAGTGGGCTTCACCTACCTGCCGGGAACCCCCATGGCCCGGGAGGTGCTCTCCTCCATCGACTTGGAGCTGCGGGCGGGCGAGATACTCTGCCTCATGGGCAGGACCGGCGCCGGGAAATCCACCCTCATCCATGTCATGTCCGGCCTCCTGGGTGCCACCTGCGGTGAGATCGTCCTGGATGGGGAACGCACAGGCGGCCGGGCCGGGGCCCGCGCCCTGAGGAACGCCGCGGGCGTCCTCCTACAGTCCTCGCAAAGGCAGCTCTTCGCGGATACGGTGGAAAAGGACGTGGCTTTCGGTCCCCGCAACCAAGGCCATTCCGGGGAGAAGTTGGCACGGCGGGTGCGCGAGTCCCTGGTGGCGGTGGGCCTGGACCCGGAAGCTTACTCCCCCCGGTCCCCTTTCTCCCTGAGCGAAGGGGAGATGCGCCGCGCGGCCCTGGCGGGGGTACTGGCCATGCAACCACGCTTCCTGCTCATGGACGAGCCCTCCTCCGGCCTAGACCTGCCGGGCCGGGAGCAGCTTTACAGCACCCTGGAGGAGTTGCGCGGGAGGAGCGTGGGGATACTCCTGGTGACCCACGATTGGGAGGAGGTGGAACTCCTGGCAGACCGCGTCGCCGTTCTCTCGCAGGGGCGCATCCTGCTGGAGGGAGAAAAGGAAGAGGTGCTCACGGCGGTAGAGGAACTCGATTCGGCGGGGTTGAGGCCGCCGGCCCTGGTAACGGTCCTGGATGAACTGCGCCGCCTCGGCCTGGACCTTCCCCTCTGCCTTCCCTCGCCCGGGGAAGCCGCCGCCATTATAGCCAAGGCCCTGGAGGAGGTGGCGGGATGAGGGACTTCAACCGTATAAGCCTGGGCCAGCACTATCCCATCGCATCTCCCGTCCACGACCTGGACGCGCGCGTCAAGATCGTCTGCGTCCTGGTCCTGATCGTCGGGGCCTTTGTCGCGGACAGCGCCGTGGGCGTGTTGCTCCTCTTCCTCTTCACGCTGGTGGCGGTGTACGTGGCAAAGCTCCCCCCTTTGCAGGTCATGGCCGCCCTCCGTTCTGTCCTCGTCCTGTTGCTCATCACCGCCCTGGCCCAGCTCTTCTTCTCGCCGGGGCGGGTGCTGTGGGAATGGGGCCCCATAGCGGTGACCAATACGGGGGTTCAGAACGGTATCCTATACTCCCTGCGCCTGGCCATGGCCGTGATCCTCATGTGCGTGCTCACCATGACCACGAACCCGGTGGAACTGCTGACGGGGCTGGAGAGCCTCATGTCACCTCTACGCCTGGTCGGGTTCCCCGTTCAGGAGACGGCCATGATCCTGACCATGGCCCTGCGTTTCCTGCCCGTGATGCTGAGCCGTTCCGGTGAGATAGCCCGGGTCCAGGAAGCCCGCGGCGCTGATTTCTCCAGCGGGCGGCTGTTGCGGCGGGCGCGTTCCCTGCTCCCTTTGTTCGTGCCGCTCTTCACCGGCTGTTTCCGGGATGCGGAAGAACTGGGTACGGCCCTCGCCTCCCGGGGATACCGGGGAGGAAAGGGCCGTACCCGTTACCGGACCCCGCGCTTCGGGCTCTCCGACCTGGCGGCACTTGCCGTGGTGACGGCTTGCATGGTCCTGGCGATATGGATGCCCGTCTAGGGGGTCAGCCCTCCATTTTCCACACGACATCCGTTTATGAATCGACCAGATGGAAAGAGCCTCAGTCGGTTCCAACGGGATCCTCGATGTGGAGGCTTGACCCCCCGTGTGGAAAATGGAGGGCTGACCCCCGGCCATTTGCGATCTTTGGTTGCCCCGTAGGTTGCGCTGATCAGCGTAAGGCTTGGAGGAGGAAGTCCTCCCAGGGCACCTGGGCCATGAAGTGCTCGTTGAAGTCCTTGATCATCACGTACATCCAGTATAAGCCGTAGATGCCACAGGTGATGATGGTCAGCAACAGGAAGGTCACGAACTCCCTCTTGGGCACCGTGGGAACCGCCTGACCCGCCTGCCCGGCCAGTCCCAACTTGACCAGGGCGCTGCTCATGAGCGTGAAGAACTGCGCCTCCACTGCATCGTGCTCCACGTAATCCTGCATGAGCAGGTAGTAGAGGATGGCGTATCCCACTATGGAGGTGAAGATACAGATCAGAAGCCAGATCACCGCTCCCCGCTCCGCGGCCATGGTGGCCATCTTCATGCGTATCTGTTCCAGTTGGGAGAGCTCGGCCGCGATGGCGTCCTCCCTCCCCTGCGCCTTGGCCCTGAGCTGCGCTATGGAGGAGTCCACCACCGCGGACATGCGCTGGAAGTGCTCGTCCCTCCTCTGCACCAGCTTGTAGAGGATGTAAAGGCCGTAGATACCGCAGGTGATGATGGAGAGGAGAATGGCGATGCCGGGGTCGGTGATGAAATCGGTGTTGGCCCGCGCGGCAACATTGTACTCCAGGGCCGTGCCCGCTTGCACCGGGTATTGTGCGCCCTCCATATTACCTCCTTTCGATCTTCCGGTCCCGCAAGGGACCCAGCTTACACGTTGATCCCGAAAAACACCAGGCGGGCCACCCAGGCAGCCACCAGCAAGCCCAGTGTTCCCCACGCGATCGATCTCCAGACCCGCGAACCCGGCCGCGGCAGGATGCGGCGGGAGAAAGCGAATTCGGCCGCCAGCAGCGCGGCAACCGCCAGGACGAGGAAAAAGAAGGGCGGCCCCAGCAGATGCATGCGCAAAGCTTCGCCCAGGTGCCCGTGGGCGGTGGCGGCCACGCTGCGGGTCATGCCGCAGAGAAGGCAGGGAAGGCCGGTGATACGGTGGAGGAGACATCCAGGCGTGATCGACCCGGCGATCCCCTCCAGGTAGGGGTAGAGGAAGGCCCCCGCCAGGATGAGGACGCCTGCCCCCATCATCTCGGTTTCGCGGGAGATCCTCCTGCCGCTCCTCAACCCCGTTGGTGCGGTGCCGATGCCCTCGTAGCCGATGCCGGTATCATCGCACGCCATTTTACCGTCCTTTCCGCCTTTGCGATCTATTATACCCTCGGCCGCTGGTGATAATCAGTTGATTACGGGAGGCCCTTGTGAAAACTGGCAAATACTTGCATCTATCATGCGGGGACGAGGTGCAGGTCCTCCCCTTCGCCCTCGACGTATGCAAAGGGCCCCTCGTCCTCGTGGGTGAAGAAGAGCAGGTCGTGCCGGCGCGCGGCCTCCGCGAGCACCCTGCGCTTCGTCTCCATAAGGCCCAGGGGGAAAAGGTCCCAAGCCATATGCCAGTGTACCTTGATGTGGGCCCGGGTGGGGACCAGGTCGCCGAGGAAGATGCAGCGGGACCCGCCGCATTCCATGTAGGTCACCTGGTGGCCGGGCGTATGGCCCCCGGTATGAACCACCCTCAGGCCGGGAAGCACCTCGGTCTCCCCGTCCACCGGCGCGAGCAGCCCTTTCTGTTCCAGGACAAGGAAATCGCGGGGGTCATACGAGGTGCGGCTCCTGGTGTCGGGGCCCGTGGCGGCATCCCATTCCCGGCTCTGTACGACATACCTGGCGCGGGGAAAGCTGGGCTGGAACCTCCCGTCAACTTCCCTGGTGGCCCAGCCGCAGTGATCGAGGTGAAGGTGTGAGTGGATGACGAAGTCGATGTCTGAGGGCGCGCAGCCCTCCTCATCCAACGCCTGCATGAGGCCCCTATCCCTCTCGATACCGTTGAGGTCCTCCTCCCTGGGGGACATCTTGTCCCCGATCCCCGTCTCCAGCAGCACCAGGGCATGCGGCGCCTTGGCCAGCAAGGCGTTCAGGCCCAGCCTGATGCGGTTCCTCTCGTCGGCGGGTTTTTTCGTCTCCCACAGGGGCTTGGGGATCACGCCGAACATGGAACCTCCGTCCAGGCGAAAACATCCGTCCGACAGGGCCACCAGCTCCCAGTCGCCCAGTATCACCCTGCGCATCGCCATCATATCCTCCTCACGGCCGTCCTCGGCGCCGCCTACCCGCTTTTCGGCTGTCGATCTGAATATAATCCAGGCCCTGCATCCGAGCCAATACATGGCTCGACCTACCCTCATGTCCGGCCAGGCGATACTTCGTTGTACGCTAGTGGGGGGCGGGAAAGCGGGGAGTAACCAAGACGGCTCAAGCGCGTTGCCCGAGCCGTTCCGTGGCTTTGACGTTGCCGTATCCCGCAAGAAGATGTGTCGCCCGCTACGGGTAAATCGCGGACCTCAAGGAATGGCCGTCAAAGACCGATTTCCCAGGTAACGGAGGGACTCCTTAGGGGGTTTTATGCGTAAGGTGGGAAAATTCAATAGAGAAGAGGGCTTCTCGCTCATCGAGTTGATGATCGTGGTCGGGATCATCGGCGTGCTGGTGAGCATCGCCATGGTCTCCTTTGCCATCTCGCTAAGCACCAGCAAGAAAGCGGCCTGCAGGAGCAATCTGAAGATCATCCGGAACCAGATCCTCGTTTACTACACCGCGCATGACGCTGATCCACCCTCGTTGGGGGACCTGGTGCCCGGATTCATAGAGAATGACCGCGGCATCCGCTGCCCGGAGACGGGAGAGGAATACGATTACGACCCGGGCAGCGGCGAGGTGTCCTGCCCGTATCATACAGATCTTTGAGCAGAGGGATGTGGAGGAGAGAACCGACGATGAAATACGCAAGGTTCGAACGCATAGTCATCCTGGTGATCACCATCGCCATCGCAGTAATGGCCGCGGCCATGGTGGTGCAGAAGACGGATGGCGTGGAGGTCTTCGGCCACGCGATGATGCTCGTGGTCATCGTGGCCAGCCTGTACTGGGGCAAACGCGGGGCTATCTTCAGCTTCCTGGCCTGCTTCTCGGCTTATACCGCCGCCCGACTCATCTGGATCGGGGATTTCAGTTACAGTACGGCGATCCAGCTCATAGCGGCGAAGTTCCTCGTGTTCGGCATCCTGGCCTTACTCTGTTCCTACATGCGCATGCAGTTCAGGTACTTCTTCGTGAAGATGGAGCATCAGGACTTCATCGACGACGAGACCCAGATCGGCAACGAGCGGTTCCTGGTGAAGGAACTGGCTTCGCGCATCAACGAGAACGAGCGTTATGACATCCCCTTCTCGGTCATCGATTTCTCCCTGGACGGTGGGTTCGTCGCAGACCTGCGCGATCGGGGCGTAAGCGTATTGCGCGACCTCAGCACCTCCGTTCTCAAGAGCGACACCCGCTCCGTTGACGAGTTGGCAAGGAACCGCAACGATCTCCTGGTCATCCTGCCCAGCGTGAGCAGGGAGGGGGCACAGGTGTGCGGAAAGCGCCTGGAAACCAGGATGCGCAAGCACCTGGGACAGCACCTGCATGACGGGGACATGGAACGGATCCTGAACCTGGCCATCTACGAGTACCCCGGTGACAAGGCGGAAGTGGACGCCCTCCTGGCACGCCTGAACACCGAGCTCACTTGATTGTTAACGCCACTGATCATTACCAGCGTATGGTGGATTGCACCTCGGCCGCACCCACCTCGGCTGCACTCACCTCGGCTGCACTCGGCACAAGCGGCACAAGCGGCGCGAAAGCGCCAGCGCCGTCTAAGTACCACGTTTAATAAATACGCCGGCATTCGATCGCCGCTGCATCCCCGCCAGCTGGGGCAACACTTTGGGGTCAGACCTCAAAAATTGCCTCTCATGTTTGCGACGA
>CAYHAT010000195.1:0-5513 GCA_964354675.1 uncultured Actinomycetota bacterium
AGAGGGGGTCGTTAGGCATGAAGGTGATTTAGTCCTCCATGTCCAAGCCCAGTCTCTCGTAGAACGATGCGTGGGCCTTGAGCACTTCGATGATGCAGGCGCCTACGTCGAAGTGGAAGCCCGAGTTCTCGAAGGAAGCGGCGCATCCCCCCACGTTATCCGCCTGCTCCAGGACCAGGGTCTTCAGGCCTTCCCTGGCCAGGACGGCACCCGCTGAAAGACCGCCTACCCCGGCACCTACAACGATGACATCGTAATCCATTCTTACCACTCCCTTTCCATTGTTTTGCTTTCCGCCGCGAAATCCCTCTCACAGTTCATGTCCCAAGGCCTCCACCGGGTCCAAGGCAGCCGCCTTCATAGCCGGCCATACCCCGAAGATGACGCCCACCCCCAGGGAGAAGAGCAAGGCGAGGAGGATGGAGGTCGGGCCGATGTAGGCTGGAAAATGAAAGATAGCCTCTACCATCTTCAGGAATCCGAAGCCCAGGAAGATGCCGATCACCCCTCCGGTGATCCCCAGGAGCAGCGATTCGATGAGGAACTGCTTGAGGATGTCGGTGGCCCTGGCACCCATTGCCTTGCGGATACCTATCTCCCGTATGCGCTCCGAGACCGCCACCAGCATGATGTTCATTATCCCGATCCCCCCGACCAGCAGGCCGACGAAGGTGACGATCCCCGACATCACGTTGACCAGGCGGGTGGCGTCGCCGGCCAGCGCCAGCATCTCTTCCTGGGTGATCACGGTGAAGGTCTTCTCACCGACTTTCTGCTCCAACACCTCGGTGCAGACCGCCTTGGCTTCACGCATGTCCTCGGGGGTGGGGGCGGAGATGAGGAAGCCGTCCGTCATGTCCGGCCCGAGGTGCCCGCCCACCCAGTAGGGGAGGAACAACCAGTCGTCGTTATCCATAAAGATGGTCTTGCCTTTGGGCCCTAGAACCCCTAACACCTGGAAGCGCTGGCCGTTGATGCGTACCTCCCTCCCGACCGGGTCGATGTCCCCGAATATCCTCTGGCTCAGGTTGCTCCCCAGCACGCATACCCTGCGCCCCTCATCCCGGCGGGTGAAATACCTTCCCTGCATCACGGGCTGGTCGTGGATCGCGGGATAATTCTCGTTGGTGGCGTAGGCAAAGACGTTGCGGCTGCGCGACCCGAATTCCACCCTCTTCAGATCGATGCTCAGGGGGGTGGCCAGGCATCCCTCCGGCAGTTCTCTCTGCAGGGGATAGGCCATCTCCGGCTCGAACTCGCTGCTGACGAGGGGGATGTTCGTGCCCAGGTCCTCCATCTGCTGCAGCATTTCCGAGGGCGAGAAGGTGATATCCGAGAGCTCCATATCCACCGGAAAGTATCCGTATACCACCCCTACGGCATTGGGAGCCAGGTCGGTGATCATCTTCTTCGCCTCCCTGGTCGCGCCGCCCCCCACCGAGTACATGACGAAGACCAGGAACGTCCCCATGACGATGCCCGACATGGTAAGCACCGCACGCAGCTTGTTGGCTCTCAGGCTTGCAAGGGAAGCTCTCAAGGACTCAAACAGGTTCATCGCAGAGCTCCTTCTTCTCTCCGGGGCAGTACGCCGATTTATCCTCCCCGGGCCTCTCCTCGCGCACTATAAGGCCGTCGTTGAAGTGGATTATCCTCGGCGCATGCTCGGCGATAACGCGGTCGTGGGTGACCAGCAGAAGGGTGATGCCCTGCTCGCGCGCACCGTCCAGTATGCGCAGTATGCCCTCTCCGGACCGGCTGTCCAGGTTCCCCGTTGGCTCGTCCGCCAGGATGATGCGTGGGCACGACACCAGGGCGCGGGCGATGGCTACCCTCTGCTGCTCGCCGCCCGAGAGCTGTGAGGGATGGTGCTCGGCCCGGTGTCCCAGGTCCACCATCCCCAGCGCCTCGAGGGCGAGGCGGCGGCGTTCGCGGCGCCCCATTCCACGGTAGAGCAGGGGAACCTCCACGTTGGACACGGCGGAGGTGCGTGAGAGGAGATGGAAGGACTGGAACACGAAGCCGACGCACCGGTTGCGCAGCGCGGCCAGCTCCCTGTCCTGCATCCCCTTAGTGTCCAACCCGTCCACGAACACGGAGCCCGAGGTAGGGCGGTCCAGGCATCCCGCGATGTTCAACAAGGTGGACTTCCCCGAGCCGGAGGGACCCATGATAGCCGCGTAGTCACCCGGGGCCAGGTAGAGGTCCACTCCCTGTAAGGCCCTGACCTCCACTCCGTCCATCCTGTATGTCTTGTAGACGGAGCGGAGGGAGAGGCTCCCCCTCTCTCCTTCGGAGGCATGTGCATCTTGCGCCGCCGGCCTCATACCCTGTTCCCCTCCGTGACCTTGCGCGCCCCCTTGACCACCACGATCTCGCCTTCATCCAAACCCCCGAGGACCTCCACCCGGTCCTCCATCTCCATGCCCAGGGTTACCTTTCTCTCGTGAGCGACCCCGTCCTCCACCACGAAGACATGGGCATAGGGCTCCATGAGCACGGCTTCCAGGGGAACGACGATAGCTTCTTCCTCATCCACTACGTGGATATCCGCCAGGGCCGAATAACCCAACTTGAGGTTCTCGCCCGGCGTCTCCACCTCCACGTCGACCTCGAAGAGCGGGGTCTCGGAGAGGCTTAGGCTGGACCGGTTGGCCACGTGGGCCACCCTTCCCTCTAAGACCTGGCGGGGGAGGGCGTCGAGTTGCACGTCCACCTTTTGCCCCTCTTCCACCAACCCGATGTCCACTTCCTCGACCTTCAGCCTCAGCAGCAGGTGGTCGAGGTCGGCGATCATGAACACGGGGCTTTTCTCCTTGACGAGGCTGCCTACGCCGATCTCCATTTCGGGAAGGACGATATCGAAGACCATGTCTTCCACCATCCCCTCGACCCCACCGGCGATGAAGTTCATGCTGGAGGTAAATCCTCCCACCTCGCTGCTCATGACGTCGGAGACCAGGTCCTCGGGGACCAGGCCTCCACCCGGCATGAAGAACACGTTGCCCGAGGTGGGGGCGACGATGTCCGGGTTGGCCAGGTTTTCGGAGGTTTCCCGGTAAACGGTGTACGCCAGCTCGCTGCGGGCGGCGTCTGCCGCCACCGCCGATGAGGGGTAGCCGCTGCCGCTTATATAGGGGATGGACGGCGCCTGGGTGATAAAACGGTCGTATTCCCTCTGCAGTCTCGAGCGTATCTCGTCTACCACCCCCTGGACCTCCGGCGGGAGCTGGGGGATGAGCGAAGACATCTCATCACCGTATTCCTGCGCCGCGGCCATCAGGCTCGACCTGTAATATTCCACAATGCCCAGGCTGGCGTTGACCGCCCCGAACAAGGATTCGAGATCGGAGAAGAGAGCCTGGAACAGGTCGCCCATGCTGGATTGCGTAAGGTAATTCGATTCCGCTTCCTTGAACGCCCTCTCGAGTGACCCCCTGTCCAGGCTCGCTATGACCTGGCCCGCCTGAACACGATCACCATCTTGCACGTTGAGGGCTGCGATGGGAGCATCGGCTCCGGGATAGACGTAATATGGCTCGCAAGCCTCCAGCCTGCCGTTGCCGGAGACGGTTGCCGAGAGTGCCTGCATACTTACCGCCTCCGTCTCCAGGCCCTCCACGCCTCCCAGGCAGCCGGGTCCGACCGTGGAGCATATGAGGGCGAGGAGCAAGAGTGGAGGAAGAGCCC
Source organism: uncultured Actinomycetota bacterium (assembly GCA_964354675.1). Classification (GTDB taxonomy): domain Bacteria; phylum Actinomycetota; class Geothermincolia; order Geothermincolales; family RBG-13-55-18; genus SURF-21. Next base: position 3,691 of record CAYHAT010000195.1, read on the forward strand.
TGGCAGCTATTCTTAAGGTCATCCCACACACTCCTTCCATGTTGAGCAGCAAGAATATGGTGCTGTTACTTTCTGCTACATTACTATTACTTAATGTATACAATAATATTACTTTACGTGTCAAGTCTATATTTTTATTTTGCTTTCTACTCGCATTATGTTAGGATGATGTAGAGAAATACGCGCCGCAAGCCGCAGGCAGGATACCGTTAGAAACGGGAAGAAGCAGTACAGAGCGCATCTCGCGGGCATGGTCGCCGTTTGGTAGGTTTTCATGGTGCAGTGCGTAAAGGAGTGCCGGGCATGAAGGACGAGGAAGCTCGCGTCGAGGAAGAAGTCGGAGAAGGGGAAGCCCTATCCACCCGCGAGAAGATAATCCAGGCCGCCCTGGAGGTCTTCGCGGATAAGGGGCTGCACGGTGCCACCGTGGTCGAGATCGCCAAGGCCGCCGGGATAACCGGGGGTGCACTCTATCGTTATTTCGACAGCAAGGAGGGGATATTCAAGGCGGTGGTGGATGCTCACGCCACGACCATGCAGGCATTGGACCTGGTGCGAGACCTTATACCGGAACTGGAGCCCAAGACGGCGCTCAAGTTCATAGCCCGGGGTATGTTCCTCTTCGTCTACTCCGACTGGGACTTCATCCGCATGGTCATCGGGGAATCGGTGAAGAACCCCGAGGCCGCAAGCCCTTTCCTGGACAAGGTGCTCAACCCGGCCCGGGATTTCGTCAGGGAATGCATAGAGCTGTGGAAGGGGAAGGGCCTGCTGGACGAGGAGGTGGACCCGGTTCTGGCCACCTCCGCCTTCATGGGCATGATGGGATACCTGTTGATCGAGAAGGACATCTTCAAGTACCCGGAGCTGGAGGGCGTCGAGCTGACTGACCTCGTGGACAGTTACATCGCGCTGTTCCTCGATGGGATCATTAAATGATGCCCGGCGCCGGATGCTCATGCGGTCGCCGCAGGCTTTGATACCTGAGCGGTAAGTGAAGGTGGCGGTGTGAGGTTGCCAGCACTCTACCCCAATACGACGCGCGAATATCTCGTTACATCGCGAGGATGATAAGATCAGCCGTGTCTTCATCGCACCAGTCCCCAGCAAGGGCCCAGCTTGGGCATGTCGTTTTTCTCGACCTCTTGAGGGAATCATAGGTAATAACGGCAGGGTGCCCGCCAATCAAGCACGGTTGAAGGACTGGATCCTGTCGGGAATAAGCCTTGTAGCCCAGAAGAAAGGGGAATGAAGATGGACCTTAACGGTAAACGCGTGGTCGTGGTCGTTGGTAAGGGATTCCAGGACCAGGAGGCGACCGTTCCCATCGATTTCCTGAATAAGGAGGGTGCCGAGGTGGTTACGGTAGGACCGGACACCGGCGATATAGAGGGTATCCATGGAGCCGTTATCCGGGTCGAAAATACCTTCGCCGACCTGGACCCGACGGCTTTCGACGCCATGGTGGTCCCCGGAGGAAGAGCCCCGGCCTACCTGCGCGAATTCGAGGAAGCGCGGGAATTTGTCGCCTCCTTCGCGGCCACCGGGAAGCCGTTGGCGGCCATCTGCCACGGCGGCCAGTTGCTGGCGGCGGCCGGCCTGGTGAAGGGCCTTACCATGACCGGTTACCCCAAGATCAAGGAGGAGATGCTGGAGGCCGGCGCCGACTTCGTTGACCGCGAGGTGGTAGTGGACCGCAACATCATCACCTCCAGGGTGCCGGACGACCTCCCCGCCTTCAACGCCACCCTCAAGGAGAAGCTAATTGACTGGGGGTAAGCCGGTTGCGCGCGTAGCGTGCAAGCCCTGACCCCCATCTAATC
>CAYHAT010000195.1:5613-6912 GCA_964354675.1 uncultured Actinomycetota bacterium
CCTTTGAGGTGTTGCGCGCGTAGCGTGCAAGCCCTGACCCCCATCTAATCCCTTTGAGGTGTTGCGCGCGTAGCGTGCAAGCCCTGACCCCCATCTAATCCCTTTAAGGTGTTGCGTTCTGCCATTACCCATACATCCTGTAGAATAACCTACATGCAGAATGCCAAGACCTGACCCCTGTTTTTATAACCCCGGTTTTTGCTTTAGCGAAGACAGGATCTCTTCGGCTTTTCCCAGGGCATCTTCTTCAAGAGGAGCAAGGGAACGGCCGCGCAGGCTTTCCGTAAATGCTGCGAGTTCTTCCCTGGCCTCAATCTCTCTCTGCGCCCGGACTTCATCGTTAAGCGGGCGGGTGGCCTGGAGCTTCATGCCTCCCTCCATCCAGCCCTCCGGGAAGTACCAATCCTTGAACCACCGCAGGCCCACAGCCCACAGGTGATTGCCAAGGGGCGTGGTTGCAGGAGGAAAGCTCCTCTTCAGCCCCTTTTCCGTATCGGAGGAGATGGGGTGCGCTTCCGCGCCGTAGATGACCATCATGGAGCCGCCGGGAGGGATAAGCCCACCCAGGAGGGAGAAGAGTTTTCCGGTCAGTCCTTTTTCCTCGAGGTCTACCGCGGTGCCGTCCGGGAACTCCGCCCGTGGTTCGTAACGGAACTCTATCCACGCCTTTATGTAGTCCCCCCTGCCCACGAAAAAGAGGCCCTGCACAATAGGTCCCAGGGAGAGCAAGCCCTCGCGCACGAGGAACAGGTTGAAGTAGGACTCCCTCTCAGTCCTGCCTTTCTTTAAGTCCCGCGGTTCCAGGGAGTAGACATCCAGCGCCCCGCCATCCAGCGCCCGCCACAATCCTTCCGCCGGCCCGTCGATCACGATTATCACACCTCGCATCGATAGTCTGCGTTGAACAAGCGCCTTGTAACGCTTGCATTATCCCCACTCGACCATGCCTTATATCGGCGTCGCAGCCGTGTTCTAGTATTCTACATGGTAGCAGCGAATAATGATCCCCATGGCGTGAGGGAATACTATTCCTGGTTCCGACGCCTTTCATCGTGATGTCGGATCATCCATGATCTACGTCAAGCGGATCGGGGGATAGGGCGTTTCATACTTTGGAGGGATGGGAAATATAGATGTGCGGAAGGAACCTTAGTACCCAGGTTCATAAATACGGTAACGTACCGAGAGCGTCGCTGCGCCACGCCCGCAAGGCGCGCGACTGAGGCGTACTCGGCGAGTACGTCGCAGGGAGCGGAACTAGGCTTATCGCGAAGCGAGAAGCCGTATTGCGAGGAGGCG
>CAYHAT010000196.1:0-6870 GCA_964354675.1 uncultured Actinomycetota bacterium
ACTTGTTCGCTTTCCTCAACGTAAAAGGATGCGACGAGCCGCTGCTCAAAGCATTGGGAAAGCGTGGAATGGTCTGACCGTCCCGAGGGACGAAACCGGAGTTATACAGGGGGTAAAGATGAAAAAAACAGAGGAAGCGCTAAAGGAAACCGAGCAGGAGGACCTGGGCTATCCACAGGGCGAGGACTGGAACGAGGTCGAAAGGGTCATCCTCTCAAGAAGGAGCGTGCGCAAGTACAAGGACAAACAGGTGCCGGAGAACGTCATCCTGCGCCTATTAGAGGCGGGCAGGTTCGCGCCGTCCGCCGGCAACTTCCAGCCCTGGAAATTCGTCGTGGTCAGGGATAAGCAGATGATCACCGAGATGCAGGACTTCGCTCAGAAGATGGCCAAGATCTTCGACTTCCTTCTCAACTGGAGGACCAGTCCCATCGGGAAGAACCTGGCCATGCTCGATTCTCAGCTGATGATCCGCCTGCAACCGAATATCCTTGCCCCGGTTCCTTTCGGTGCGGTTGAACTCCTCGCCAAAGGCAAGCTCAAGCTCTTCCACGACGCGCCCACGGTGATCTTCGTGATGGAAGATGTGCGAGGGGTTGGAAAGCCCCAGGTGGATGTGGGGATCTGCGGCCAGAACATCATCCTCGCCGCTCACAGCATGGGGCTCGGCACCTGCTGGATCGGTTTCATAGAGCTCCTGAAGTACAGCCGCAAGTGGAAGAAGGTCCTGGGCGTGGGGTATCCCTATAAGCTATGCGAAGCGATAACCGTCGGATACCCGGACGGCAACCCGGACGGCATGGTGGAAAGAGAGACTCATACCATAGCCTGGCACGAAGGTGGGCGTGAGAAGATTCTCTCTTGACCCGAGAGAAGAGCAGGAGCAGAGAGCGACCCATAGCTTCGATTAGAGGAGGAGTTGGACATGGCGTTCCTTAGTCTGAGAGAGAGGCTGAAGATCCCGGTATATGACAGAGAGACGGATGTGAAATGGGCGGGAGTAGATGTCAACGATGAACTGTGCGACGGGTGCGGGGTATGTGTAAAGATATGCCCCTCCAGCGCCCTTCGCATGGTCGGCAAGGGCAAGGAGAAGAAGGCCCGCCTGCTCGATGAATACTGCAACTGCGTGGCATGCAACGACTGCGCCGCGATCTGCGAAAAGAATGCGATCAGGGCGAATGCCGCGGTGACATGCACTCTATTTTACAAGACGCTTGACCACGGGGACCTCACTCCACCTCGCGCATATTGAACGTATGGCCGGATTCCGTGACGGTAAGCGGCGAGCGGAAAGGAGTCCTGAGCATGGCGAGTCTCGAATCCGATAAGCCGGTGGAGAGCGGTGGATACCCAGGGGTGTCAAAGGCGCATATGGCCGTGGTGAAGAACTATACCAATCCCGCAATGCTCGGACCGCCTCTTTGCGATGAGCTAGTGGTCTTGATCGAGCACCTTTACACCGAGGAAGAAGCAGATGTCCTGCAATATATCAGGCCCTATAGGGCGAGGTCAGCGGAAGGACTAGCGAAGCAGACCGGGAGACCCCTTGCAGAGGTAAAGAGCATACTGCACCGTCTCGCCTACGAGAAATGCACCCTCATCACGTTCGCTGCGCGGGGGAAAGACTACTATCTGACACTGCCGATACATCCCGGCACGTTTGACCTCGTGTTCATTGGAGCTGAACCCAGGGAGATGACCCCCTGGCATCAGCGGGGCGCTGAGCTTTACGAGGACCTTTTCTATACCGGCTTCTTAGCAGACTACGTTAGAAAAGCACCCCTGGACAACGTACGTGTGTTACCTGTCGGAGAGGAGATCGAGGGCACCCAGATCGCTCTCCCTTCTGACCGTCTCGAGGTGGTACTGGACCGCTTCGAGGTTTTCGGGTTGGCAACGTGTTGCTGCCGCCAGGCTAAGCGCCTCGCTGGAGGGAGCTGCACCAAGGACATGGAGACTTGCGTGGTAATGGGCGGCCTGGCCGAGCTGTTCATAGGGCAAGGGCGTTTCCGCAAGATAAGCAGGAAAGATGTTCTGGAGATAAAAGCGGAGACCGAGAGCGACGGTATGGTCACCTGGTTGAAAAACCAGGATGGCGGTAAGTTCGGGAATATCGCCTGCTCTTGCTGCAGTTGCTGTTGCGGCATCATGCGTACGATCTCACAATTCAGCGCTCCCGGCCTGGTGGCGCCGCCGCACTTCGTCCCGGATGTCGACGAAACCAAGTGCACGCTCTGTGGAAAATGCATCGAGGCCTGCGCCGTGAAGGCGATCTCCATAATCGAGGATGGAGAGGATAAGCGGTTGCTGTTCCAGCAGACTCACTGTATCGGCTGTGGCCTCTGTTTGCGGGCCTGTCCCAACAGGGCTCGGACCCTGCGGGAGGTGCCCGGATACAACGAACCTCCCACCGGATGGCTGGCTTATTTCCGCAGGTACTGGTTCAACTACCTGAGTAACGTGCTGGGAGTGAGCATATCGCGCTACAAGATGGATAAGCGTGCGCCTTGAGCCAAGAATAGCGATGCGTTGAAGTCGAGTAGCGCGGGTTGTTCAGGGAAGAGGGGGAAGTATGAAAAAGAAGATTGTTGCGTTATCGGTGGCGGCCGTGCTCGCGGTCAAATACCGGAGATCACTGTACGCGACCTATTATGAAAAGGTGAAAAGTAGATTCGGCATACCGAGAATCACCATGTTCCTCTATCCATATATATACCGCCTGGGGAAACCCGGCCTCAGGCTCACCAGATTCCCTGTCATAGGGAAAGCGGGCCATGTGGCGCTTGACACCGAAAACTCCAACGTAAGCTATATCCCCGTCTACGAGGATCTCGAGCTGCCGGAGGGAATAGTTGCGCCGGTAAGCATCGCGGAGCATTTCATCCGGCAGTCGAGCTATCGTTTTAAAATGGAGTATTGTCCCGACCGCAAGGCAAACGATTGCCGTGACTTTCCCCACGATATCGGCTGCCTATGGATAGGTGGGGCCACGGCCGAAATCAATGCCCCCCCGGAGATAGGCAGACTGGTCAGTGTAGAGGAAGCCATCGAGCACTTGCATCGGGCCCGTGATGCCGGATTGGTCACGGTCCTTGGCAAGTTACGGCCGGACGCGGAGACGATGGGCGTATTAAAGGACCACAAACGATTCATGACCATGTGCAACTGCTGTCCCTGCTGCTGCATAGTGAAATTCATGCATGAGGGCAGGCCCGAGTACAAGAACATCATCCACCGGCTTCAGGGACTGAGGATGAACGTTGATGCTGAGAAATGTAAGGGCTGTGGTGAGTGCGCTGAGGCCTGCATGTTCGCGCAGATAACCGTGACAGACCAACGGGCTCACATCGGCGCCGATTGTAAGGGCTGCGCCTTCTGCGCCTCTGCCTGCCCCAACAACGCGATAAGCATTAAAATAGATGATCCCACGTTCATCGAGGAAGCGGTGAACCGCATAAGCGGCGCCGTAGACGTCACCTGATACCCAAACCGGGAGCTGCATGGCTTTTACTGTGCCTGAAACTGTGATGTCCTGAAAAGGTAGCCTCCCGTGCTACTCTCTTTCTGTCGGGAAGGAGCGTAGCAGTGAAAGGAGGCTGATTCTCATGCTACACGCGGGGATGGACATGCACAAGCGGTTCTCAGTAGTGACGGTGATAGATGAAAACGGCAAGGAAGTAGTCACAGGTAAGAAGCTGGAAAACCAGGAGGAAGAGCTCCTGCCTTCTTCAAGGGACTGGGCGAAGAAGTAAGGGTGGTGCTCGAGGCGGGACAGAACTGGATGTGGATGTGCGACCTCCGCGAGACTGCTCGCAACCATGCCCGGGGCGGGCTCCCTGCTCGCCCTCTTCATCCTTTCCGAGATCGGGGATCTTGAAAGCACGGATAGATGCATAAACTGTATTCGCTCAAGAGACGGGAGAGAATATCTTCGAGCAAGAAAGAGGTGGCTTGACGGCGGCTACCTTTTCATAGATGCTCATTTTGTGCCCGCGGACTCTCAACGTGGTCTCTTACTATGGGCGGCCTCCATGAGGTCCCGCTCGCTGGTGATATTGTAGCGGTCAAAGACCGAGCGGGTCATATGTCCGGATATCTGCGTGCATACTCTCTCGGGGATTCCCGCCCGCATTATATTGCGCACAGCGGTGCAGGCCAGTTGTGCTTAATCTTCAATGGCCTTGGGGGGGAAGCCCCATGTTATGTTTGTTTGGAAGGAACGGTTGCGCGGAACGGGGGGTGAAATGATTATGAGTGGCGATAATGATGGCGACGAAACCACGCGGAGTTCCATAACCGGGGAGATACTTAGGACACCTCGCGCCGCCGCCATTGCCGGCATCATCTTTGCGGTGCTCATAGCCATCAGTATCGTGCTCATCAGGCTATCCCTGCCTTCGGATCCGACCGAGGGCGGACAATGGCTCAGCGATGGCGGCCGCAGGACATCGGTGGTCATTGCCGTCAACCTCATACCCTTTGCGGGTATCGCCTTCCTCTGGTTCATCGGTGTACTCCGCAACCGCATGGGCGAACAAGAGGACAAGTTTTTCGCCACCGTGTTCCTGGGCAGCGCATTGCTTTTTGTCGCGCTGCTCTTCGCGGCGACGGCGATGGTTATCGGCATGTTGGCAAGCTTCAATACAGCACCCGGCACGGGTGTAGAAATCGAGGTATGGAACCTCGGAAGGCAGGCGGCTCTTGCGCTGCTGAACGTCTTCTCCATGAGGATGGCGGCAGTGTTCATCATCTCCACCTGCACCATCGCCCTGCGCACCGGGTTCATCTACCGCTGGTTAGCCTTTCTCGGTCTGGCTATCGCATTGGCGATGCTGGTGGCCACAAGTTCTGTACCGTTTTTAAACCTGCTCTTTCCTCTATGGATATTCCTGGTAAGTGTTGACGTCCTTATAAACAGCCTGCGCGAGGAAAAGGTGCCGCCAGTGGTCTCCTAAGGGAACTAGAGCCAGGTATTAACCTGACTGGTGTGGGCGCATAGCACATTACTGCTGATTCAATTACCCCCGCGGACCTGATCGGATTGTTTGCGCCGGGCCTCGAATGCGTTTACCGCATCGCCCACAGTTGGGAACGCGGCTAGTTCCCCTATCCGATCAGCGATATCGCTGCGAGCGAACGCTGTCCGTACGGGCCCTTTCAGGCGTGCAAATGCGACCGTAACACCTTTTTGTTCGAGTTCGTCCAGCAGGGCTTCGAACGCTGCCGAGCCTGTCGAGTCGATGTAGAAGATCTGCTCAGCATCTATGACGACCCATTTTGCCTGTTCATTTGAAGCGGCAACGAGCTCATTTACCCTTGCGCGGAAATGGTTGGCATTCGCGAAGAAAAGCGGAGCGTCGAATCGGTAGATGATGAGCCCCGGTACAGGGTTGGCCTCGGGCCACAGATCGAGGTCGCGGTATCCGGCCATGCCGGCTAAACGGCCCAGGACCGCGTCGTGAGGGTAGGCGCTCCTGTAAAGCAGGTTTAGGATGGCCAGGACGATGGCGAGGCCCAAGCCGTACAGTACCCCCAGCCCCGCAACACCTAGAGTCGTAACGACCGCGAGCACTGCCTCGAACCTCCATGCGCTCCAGATGGAGGCGAGCCCCTTAAAGTCGAACAACTGTACGGCGGCGAGAACCAGGATAACAGCAAGTGCGGCGGTGGGCAGGTATTTGAGTATCGGTGTGAGAAACAGCAGGACAAGGGCTATGGTCGCCGCGCCGACCAGTTGCGAGACCTGGGTCTTAGCGCGCAGCGAGTAGTTGAGGGCCGTACGTGACCCGCTCGCCGAGACCGGCATGCCGCCCAGGAACCCCGACGCCAGGTTGCCTGCTCCCAGCGAGAAAAACGCGCGGTTTGCGGATACGGTCTCCTCGTTTTTCGCGGCGTACGCACGTTCGGGCGAGATGGTGTCTGCGAACGCGATCACAGACATGGCGAGGGCGGTCGGGATCAGCGCAACGATATCCTGCCAACTCAGGCTTGGAAGTGAGAGAGACGGTAGTCCCTTCGGAATATCACCTACAACCGAGAAGCCGTGGGCGCTCAGGTCCAGGAAATACGAAAGTAGCAGGGCGAGGACCAGCAGCAAGAGCGCGCCGGGCACCTTCTTGAAGTACCTGTCGATGACGAGGCCCAGAGTGAGCAGGCCGATACTGAAGACCAACGTCCAGGTGTGGGTTTGTCCCAGGTTGGTGATGAACCGCCAGAGGGTTATGAAGAAATCGCCGCTCGGTATGCTGAACCCGAACATCTTCGGTAACTGAGCCGCGATTATGACCAGCGCCACGCCCATGAGATAGCCGAGGAGGATAGGCCTCGAAAGGAACTCCGCGATGAAGCCCAGATGAATCAACGCCCCGAGAACGCAGAGGACGCCGACCAGAAGAGCCAGCATCGTGGCGAGCTGCAGCGCTCGCTGCGGGTCACCGGCCGAAAGCCTGGCGAGCGTCGCTCCGGTTATGGTCGCCAGGGCTACCTCGGGGCCGAGGATCAATTGCCTGGAATCGTTGAACACCGCGAAGGCCGCCATCGCGCCCAGGGCGGCATAAAGACCGATAACGGGGGACAGTCCGGCGATCTGAGCATATGCCATGGCGCTGGGGATGGTAACCGCTCCAACCGTGATCCCGGCCACGAGGTCGGTCAGCAGGTATGGCCACCGGTAGCCTTCAAAGCTCCGCACCAGAGGGAAGGCTGATGCGGCTAGTTCCGAAAGCCGATCCAACAGGCGATTTTCGCCGCGACTTCTGGTCCTCAAGGTCAACCTCCGCTTTTAGGATCCGTAGTCAACGCGATGGATGCGTTTTTCCGGCGCCTTGCGATCCAGCCTGGTACGGTTATGGTTGAATGCGCCTGCGC
>CAYHAT010000197.1:0-6863 GCA_964354675.1 uncultured Actinomycetota bacterium
AGAAACCGGAGGAGACGGCCTCGACGCTCAAAGACGGTTGGGTCTACACCGGAGATATCGGTTTTTTCGACGCGGACGGCTATCTCAGCGTCGTGGACCGCAAGAAGGACATGATCATCGCCGGCGGCTACAACATCTACCCCATAGAGATCGACAACGTGCTCTTCGACCACCCCAAGATCCTGGAAGCCTGCGCGGTGGGGGTTCCCGACGAATACCGCGGCGAGACCCTCAAGGCCTTCGTCGTCACCAAGGAGGGCGAGACCCTGACCGAGGAGGAGGTCCTGACCTACTGCCGCGAGACGCTCGCCCCTTACAAGATCCCCAAGACCGTCGAGTTCGTGAAGGAGTTACCCAAGAGCGTAGTGGGGAAGATCCTCCGGCGCGAGCTGCGCGACCAGGAGATACAGAAGGCCGAGGAAAAACAGGAGTAAGACAACCACGACGTAAGGGGTCGTGTCTTCGATCTTCGGTTCTCATCTGCCGCTACCGACATGACCTCACTCGTAAAATCGAAGATCGAAGACACGACCCCATCCGGATCAGGCATAATAGCGGCCCGGCAGGTAAGGGGCCTGCTTCGCCAGGTGCATTATGAAGCGCTTCTTGGACTCGTCCAGCTGCGTGTACTTGAAGGCCAGCCCGGCTATAAGGGCCAGCAGGATCAAGGGCTTTATCCTCTTCATGAGCTTCTTCTCCTTATCCTTCTCCGTATCTTCGCTCCTCGGCATCTCAACCTCCTGTCCGTTTCACTCCCGATATCTCCTCTTATGGGGTCATGTATCACAGACACGACCCTACTCATACTCTACTCGTACCTGTCCACCAGCTCGGCAGCGATGATGCCGGAGCCGACGACCGCCGGTACGCCTCCGCCCGGATGGGTAGAAGCCCCCGCCAGGTAGAGGCCCTCGATACTCTTGGACTTGGAGCGGGGGCGGAAGACGGTCTGGTTGGTGACGTCCTCCTGCAGACCGTAGATGGCGCCCTCGGGGTGGAGCAGCCTGCGCTCGTAATCCAGTGGGGTGATGACCTCAGCCACCTTGACGTGGTCGGACAGCCCTGGCACGACTTTGCGGGAGAGATAATCGATGGCCCCCTCCAGGAAGGATTGCTTCTCCTTATCCCAGTCCGTTCCACTGAGGCGGGAAGGCCCCATGAAGACGGTGTTGAGGACGTGGCATCCCTGTGGTGCCAGTGAAGGGTCGGACTTGGTGGACCAGCAGACGAATCCGAACTGCTCTGTCGGGAGGAGCCCCTTCAAGTAGCGGTTCCACCAGTAATCGTTCATCTCCTCGTAGGGCGCGGTGATGAGGGTGTGGTGGGCATCCAGGGGCGGTTCATAATCCACTCCGAGGCAGATCATCACCGCGGACATGGAGGGCTGGTAGCTCTTGATGCCGTAGCGGGCCAGCGGGTGCAGATGTTCCTCGCCGACGAGGTCGAGGTAGAGGGTCTTGGCATTGATGTTGGATACCACGGCTCGCGCGGTTATCTCCTCGCCGCCGGCTACCACTCCCTCAACCCGGCGGTTGCGTACCATGACTTTGTCCACCCGCGCGTTCATGCGCAGCTCCATACCATGTTTTTCTCCGCACTTGGACAGGGCCGCGGGTATGGCGACCATCCCACCCTTGGGATAACAGACACCAAAGTGCTCGGAGTAGGCCAGCAGGGAGAAGACACCGGGCGCGAGCTCCGGTGGGAGGCCCACGTACCAGGTCTGGAAGGACATGGTCTGCTGGATCTTGTCGCTCTTGAAGTACTTCCGCAGCACGTCCTGGTAGGAGCTGGTGAAGAGTTCGCCGTACTTCGCGAGCCCCGGGCTGGCGCGGAAGATCTTTCCCATGTCCCCAAAGCTGTTGACCGGGCTGGTGAAGAACCCCTTCATGGTCTCAGCGAAGAAGCCGGTGATGTGATCGGCGAACTTGATAAAGTTCTTGCCGTCCTCAGGGGAGATCCTGGCCATGGCCTCTGCCGTCCCCTCCCGAGAGAGCGGTACCGTGAAGTGGGAGCCATCCCGGAGCACGCAGCTGTAAACGGGGTCGACGGGAACCAGGTCCACTTCGTCCTGGAAGGTGGTGCCCAGCATCTGGAAAGCTGTCTCGATGGAGTTGATGACCTCGACGACGGAAGCGCCCACGTCGAAATGGTACCCTTCCCTCTCGAAGGTAGAGCAACATCCTCCCACCAGATCGCTCTGCTCCAGCACCAGGACTTTGCGCCCCTGTTTCGCCAGCAGGGCTCCGGCGGAGACGCCTCCGTTCCCTGCCCCGATCACGATGACATCATAATCTGTCATGTCTCGTACCTCCTGCACAGGGGGTCGTGTCTTCGATCTTCGGTTTTCATCCACCGCTACAGACATAACCTCACTCGCAAAATCGAAGATCGAAGACACGACCCCATTCGTTTATTCGTACTTGTCCACCAGCTCGGCCGCGATGATGCCCGACGATATAACGGTGGGCACTCCGCCGCCGGGATGGGTGGAGCCACCGGCGAGGTAGAGGCCTTTTATGCTTTTAGACCTGGCCGCCGGTCTTAGAACGGTCGAAGCGGTGAGGTCCATGTCCAACCCCAGGAAAGCCCCCTCCGGCATGAGCAGGTGGCGCTCGTAATCCCGGGGTGTGGCCACGTCCATCACCACGACGTGATCGGCCAGCCCGGGTATGAGCGACTCGCTCAACATCTCCAGCTGCTTCTCCCCGTAGGCCTGCTTGTCGCGATCCCAGTCCATCTCCTTCAGGCCGTAGGGGCCAGCCAGGATGATGTTGAGGACATGGTGGCCCTCGGGGGCCATGGAAGGGTCGGAGAAGGTCGGGAAACAGGCCAGGCCGAACTGGTTTTCGGGGAGCTGCCCCATCTCCATCCTCCCGAACCAGTAGTCGTTCAGCTTATCCATGGGAGTGGTCAGTATGGTGTGGTGGGCATCGAGGGGAGGCTTGTAGTCCAGCCCCACGTTGATCATGGGCGCGGTAGCGGAGAGCCGGTAGCTCTTCACCCCTACCCGCGCCAGCCAGGGCAGCTGCTCCTCGCCGATCTTATCCAGGTAAAGCGCCTTGGCGTTGATGTTGGAGACCACTACCTGCGAGGTTATCTCCGTCCCATCCGAGAGCACTACGCCCTCCGACCGCCGGTCGCGTACCATCACCTTGTCCACCCGCTGGCCCGTGCGCACTTCCAGGCCGAAGCGCTCGCCGCACCGCCGCAGGGCTTCCGGAATGCGGATCATGCCTCCCCTGGGATACCATACGCCCTCGTGCTCCGAGTAGGAGAGGAAGCCGAAGATCCCCGGGGCGAGAGCGGGCGGCAGGCCGCAGAAGAAGCCGGGGTAGTATATGGACTGCTGCACCCGGTCGTTTTTGAAGTACTTGCGGATGACATCCTCGAAGTTCCTGGTGAAGAGGGGGAAGTACTTGAGGAGGCGCGGGTCCTTCGCGAGCATCCTGGTCATGTCGGCCATGTTGTTGGCGGGGCTCACGAAGAAGCCGTTCATGGCGGTCTTGAGGAAGCCGCCGAAAAAGCGCGCGTATTCCAGCCAGTTCTTACCGTCCTCGGGGGAGATGCGGGAGATGATCTCCGCCTTGGCCTCGATGGACGAGGGGTAGGTCAGGCGGGAGCCGTCCTCGAAGATGACGTTGTATACGGGGTCGCAGGGATCGAGGTCCACCTCCTCCCGCAAGGTGGTTCCCAGCATCTGGAAAGCAGCCTCGATGGGGCCTGTGATCTCCAGGATGGTGGCGCCCACGTCGAAGCGGTAACCCTCCCGCTCGTAGGTGGAGCAGCAACCGCCCACGCGTCCGCTCTGCTCCAGCACCAGCACTTTGCGCCCCTGCTTCGCCAGCAGGGCGCCGGCGGTGATGCCGCCGCAGCCGGCCCCGATCACGATGACGTCATAATCAGCCATATCTCGTACCTCCTGCACAGGGTGCACAGGGGGTCGTGTCTTCGATCTTCGGTTTTCATCCACCGCTACAGACATGACCTCACTCGCAAAATCGAAGATCGAAGACACGACCCCATTCGTTTAATCGCTTTCGCGATGCAAAGTATCGTAGCCTCCTTCTATATCCGTATTCTTAGGTTCTCCAGCGGGTAGCTCATGCAGGGGTGGATGTAACCGGCTGCCTCGTCCACCTGGCGCTTGAGCACCCGTTCCGGCACGAATACCTGGCCCTCGATGAGCCTGGTGCGGCATACCGTGCACTCACCGGCCCGGCAGATGGCGTCCACGACGATACCCGCCCGCTCCAGCGAGTTCATCAGCGGCTCGCCCGCCCGTGCTTTGAGGGTCTTGCCGGTGCGCATCTCGACCACCTCGAAGACGGCTGCGGGGTCGGCTCCCGGCCATCCCACCTCGGTGGTGATGTCGGCCGGTGGGCCGTAAGCCTCGCGGCGGATGCGCCTGGCCGGCACGCCCAGGGATTTGAGCGCTCCCTCGCACAGTACGTACATCTGGGCCGGGCCGCAGAGATAGAAAGTCTTTCCCTCCACGCTGCCCACCAGCTCCGAGATCATCTCCACATCCAGGAGGCCGCACAGACCACTCCAGCCCTCCGTCACCTCGGAGATGATGTAGTCCACCTTGAGGCCGGGGAGTTTCGCCTCCAGCTCCTTCATCTCCTCCCCGAAGATGATGTCCGAGGGATCCTTGCTGCCATAGATGAGGTGCATCTTCGGGCCTGAGCCCTTCTCCGCCGCCTCGCGGATGATGGAGGCGAAGGGGGTGATGCCCGAACCGCCCGCCAGGAACACCAGGTCTTCCGAATCCACGAGGGGCTCGTAGAAGAAACTCCCGGAGGGCCCCGTGGACTCGAAACCGTCTCCGGCCTTTACCTTGTCCAGGAGGTAGTCGGAGACGAACCCGTCCGCCATGCGGCGCACGGTGATGTCCCAATAACCCGCCCCGGGGGCGGAGGCGATGGAATAAGGCCGCGAGGTGAGCACCCCGTCCACCACGCAGAAGAGGTTGACGTACTGCCCCGCCCGAAACCATGGTAGCTCTTTCTCCACCGCTTGCACGCGCAGGGTCTTGGTGGTGGCCGTCTCCGCGATGATCTCTTGCACCGCGAGCTTGACGCGGTCGGGGTGCAGTCCGGCCAGAGCCTGTTCCACCCGCGTGGTGGGACTGTCCGGCAGCTCCACGCCCTCCATCTGTTTCTCCAGGTCCGCCCGGAGCTTCTGCATGGCCTCGGGTTTGGACCCGCCTGCCTCCAGGTCCTCGAGCACTTTGCGCGAGGTGAGGAAGCCGGAATAGAGCGAGGGCTCGTAACCGCCGCCGATGTTCACCCACGCGCCCGAGAAATACAGCCCCTGCAGGGGGCCGGTAGCGGGCATGCGCACCAGGCCCGTCCCGGCGAAGGTCTCGTCGAAGCCTATGATGCTGCCGCCCACGTTGCGGGAATAACGGATGTTGGTGAGGGGGGTGGCCACCTCGATGACCTCGATATGGTCGCGCAGGCCGGGTGCCACGTTTTCCGCCAGGCTGAGGGCCCTCTCCGCCACCCGGTTCTTGGCCTCCGCGTACTGCGAAGGCGGGACCTTCATCCATGGTTCGGAGAAGGCGATGAAGGTACACACCAGAGAAGAGGTGCCGGGAGGCGAGAAGCCCGGGTCAATGGAGTTGTAAGCGGTGACCGCGACGTCCGAGGGCTCGAGCGTGACCCCCGTCTTCATCTTCTGCCAGTTGCCGTCAACGTCGTAGCCGTCGCTGTAGAAGGTCTCGTGGTGTCCCAGCCCCAGTTCCTGGTGGGCGCAGTCCACCCCCAGGTAGAGGTTGACGGTGGAGGCGCCTCCGGACCATGCGCCCAGGCGCTTGAGGTACCAGTCGGGCGTGTTCTCCCGCCCGATGAGCTCGAGGCAGGTGGTGTAGGGATTGGCGTTGCTAACCACGGTGGGGCATAGGATCTCCGTCCCGTCCTGGGCCACCACGCCTCTCACCTTCCCGCCCTCACTCAGGATGCGCTGTGCTCCGTTCCTCAACCACACCTCGCCGCCCATATCCTCGATGGAATCGACGAAGGCCTGCGAGAGGGCCTGGCTCTTACCCTTGACGTGCCAGGGCCCGAAGCGGAGATAGCTCACCGTACCCAGGGCATAGGTCATGAACGACAGCTTCGAAGGCGGGTTACAGTAATAACCGCAGACGACGTTGAGGACGGTGCGCGCCCTCTCGTCCTTTATGAAGACTTCCATGACCTCCTGCAGGCTCTTGCCGAAGTAGGCGAGCAGGGTGGGAAATTCATCCTGGTGCTCCATGACCATCTTCATGCCCACCCGGTTGGCGCGCAGCGCTTCCTGGGCGTACTTGAACATGATATCCGTGAAATCCCTGATGCCGTCCGCATCTGCGGGGAAATACTCGGCCATGGCGTTCTCGAAGTTCTCGCGTCCGATGGGGACCACGAAGTCCACGTCCGGCAATACGCAGCGGTAGAAATCGGGGATACGCAGGAATTCAACCCGCCGGGTGATGTCCACCTGGTCGAGCAGTCTCCACAACGGGCCCTGGTTACTCTCGTCCCCCAGGCCCGAGAGCTCGTGCAGGGATATCTCGAACTCGAAGCGTCCCCGTAAGAAAGACGAAGCATACCCGCCGGGCACGTAGTGGCGCTCCAACAGGAGCACCTTCTTGCCTTCCTTGGCCAGGAAGGCCGCCGAGGAGAGCCCTCCCAGGCCGGCGCCGATGACCACTACGTCATAATCCTTCATCACGTCACCCTCCCTCTTGAACGTCGCTCAGATCTCCCGCGGCCAGCCGGCCGGCGATGGCTTCCGCCTCCTCCACCATGCCTCCGATGATCTCGCTGACCGGTATTATCTCGTTGATGATGCCGATATCCTGGCTGCAGACGACGATG
>CAYHAT010000198.1:0-6854 GCA_964354675.1 uncultured Actinomycetota bacterium
ATGGCCGAGCAGGGCTCGTCGAACAATATGACCTCGGGCTGCACCGCTTTCACCCGGGCGATGCACAGCCGCTGCTGCTGCCCGCCCGAGAGGCTCTGTCCCGACCTGTCCAGGATCTTCTTCACCTCGTCCCACAGCGCGGCCCTCTTCAGGCTGTCCTCGACGATGGAGTCCAGCTTCTCCTTGTTTTTTATCCCCACAAGGCGGGGGCCGTAGGCTACGTTCTCGTAGATGCTCTTGGGGAAAGGGTTGGGCCGCTGGAAGACCATGCCCACCCGGCGCCGCAGCGAGATGACGTCGTATCCCGGCCCCAGGATGTTCTCCCCGTCGAGTGATATCTCGCCCTCCACCTTGCTGCCGTCTATGAGGTCGTTCATGCGGTTAAGGCAGCGGACGAGGGTGCTCTTGCCGCAGCCCGAGGGTCCGATAAGGGCGGTGATGTGCCGCGAGGCGAAGTCCAGTGATACGTCGTCGAGGGCCTTGAAGCCGCCGTAGTACATGGTCAGGTTCTTCACCTGCATCTTATGTCCGTCGCCGTTGTCTTCCAACTTCAACCTCCGAGGGATTTTCTCTTACTATAATATGCCGATAATCTTCGCGTGCCAAAATTTATCAGGAAGAGCAGGATGAGCAGGACCGCCGCGCCGCCGTTCACTATAGTGCGGTAGTCGGGTACTATGGCCTCACTCTGCACGTACCATATATATCCAGCCAGGGGCGCCGCCGGGTCAAAAGGGCTCAGCGGTATGCTGCGCACGAACACTCCCACCGTGAATATGACCACCGCGGACTCTCCCATGATACGCCCCAGTGGGAGGATGGTGCCGGTGATGATGCCCGGCATGGCGGTGGGCATGACTACCTTCCTGACCGTTGTCCAACGGCTTGCCCCCAGGCTCATGGAGGCCTCGCGATAAGTAACCGGCACAAGCCTCAAGGCTTCCTCCGTGCTGCGCAGGAGCACTGGAAGGTTCAGCAAGGCCATGGTCAGGGCACCCGCCAGCAGGCATGTCCTCCAGTCGAGGTAGAAAAGGAAGAGGGTCATACCGAAGATGGCGAAGACGATGGAAGGTACGGTGCCCAGGCTGTCCAGGCAGAAGCGGATGAAGCGCGTGAACCTTCCCTCATGCGCGAATTCGGACATGTAGATGGCCGCCCCGATGGAGATGGGCAGCGCGATGAGCATGGTCAGGAAGGCCAGGTAGATGGTGGACACGATCATGGGGCCGATGCCGCCGCCCGGCTGCAGCGCCTCCGGCTTTCCGGCGAAGAAGGACGGGTTGATGGCGGTCATCAGACCACGCACGAAGATCTCGATGACGATAAAGGCGAGGATTCCCAGGGCGATGATTCCGATAGCCCAGAAGATGACGGTGGCGATGCGGTCCGTCTTTCTGGCGTCCATCTCAGCGCTCCTTGCTGCGGGTGACGAGCCTGATGGAGACGATGAGGATCATGGACAGGATGAGCAGTACCAGCGCCTGGGCGAAGAGGGCGGAACGGAAGTTGCCCACCGCCTCCCCCATGTTGGTGACCAAGTTCGAGGTCAGGGTCCCCGTGGGCTGGAAGGGGTTCAAGGTGAGCTGGCTGGAGTTGCCTACCACCATCTGCACCGCCATGGTCTCTCCGATAGCCCGCCCCATGCCCAGGATGACCGCCACCAGTATCCCCTCCCGCCCGGCGGGGAGGAGCACCTTGCGGATGGTCTGCCAGCGCGTGGCGCCCATGGCTACGCTGGCCTCCTTCAGCTCGATGGGCAGGGACCGCAGGGTCTCCGCGCTCAACGCCGTGATGGTGGGGAGCACCATTACCGCCAGGACCACGGAGGCGGCGGCGATGCCGTAGCCGGCTGAGTTGGTGACCCGGGCTATGAAGGGCACCAGTATGATCAGCCCGAACCAGCCGATGACCACCGAGGGGATACCCGCCAGCAGCTCCACTCCCCTGCGGATGACGTTGGCCATCCTGGGTGGCGCTACCTGGTCGAGGAAAACCGCGGTGCCGACACCCAACGGCGCGCCAAGCAAGAGGCCGCCCAGGGTGGTGAGCAGTGTCCCGACCAGGAAGGAGAGCATACCGAACTGGCCCTTGTCCGGATTCCAGGCAGTGGAGAAGAGATTGGGGATGCCCACCCGGGTGATAGCCGGAAGGCTCTCCTTGAAGATGAAGAGGAAGATGAGCAGGATGGCCAGGAAGGAGAGGGAAGCGCAGGCCATGAGGAGCATCTTTATGTATCTCTCTCGCGACATGTCCCTCCCTCACTCGTCGTCAAGTCCGATGACCGGTATATATTCCTGCGCTACCACTCCCTGCTGGAACTCTTCCGACAGCAGGTAGTCGATGAATTCCTGGACAGGCGGAGAAGGCTCCCCGTAGGTGTACATGCGCAGGAAGCGCGAAAGGGCATAGCTCCCATCCTTGGCGCTGTCGGTCGTAGGGACTACGCCGTTGTAACTTATCGCCTTGATAGATGAGCTGACGTACCCTATGGAGATGTAACCTATGGAGTTGGGGGTGGCCGCCACGGTCTCCCGCACGATGCCGTTGCTGTTGCTCTCGATAGCAGAGCCCGTCGCGTCTTCACCGTCCAGTGCCTCCTTGTCGAACATCTCCCGCGTGCCCGATGCCTGGTCCCTGACCACGACGAGGATGGATTCGTCAGCCCCTCCCACCTCCTGCCAGTTGGTGATCCCGCCTGTGAAGATACCCTTGACCTGTTCGCTGCTGAGGTCGCCCACCGGGACTCCGGGGTGGACCACGATGACGATGACGTCAAGGGCGATGGGGTTGTCCACATAGTTGCCGTCATCTTCCTCTGGCTTGAGATCCCGCGAGCTGTTGGCGATATCCACGATGCCTTCCTTGACCTGGGCAATACCTACACTCGACCCGCCCCCCTGCACCAGCACGGTCCTGTCCCCGTACAGGTCCATGTAGCGGTCGGCCCCTTCCTGGACCAGGGGCAGGAGGGTTGTGGAGCCGGAGACCCTTACCACGTTGGTCCCCCACACACTGCAGGCGGCGCCGCCCAGGGAGAAGGAGAGGAGGAATAGGACCGCACAGAAAGTTTTGAGCGGTGCAAGCAAGTTGCGTTTCCGCACACGCTCGGGCACCTTCCGGTATCCTCCGTTTCCTGCATTCACATCGGCTCGACGTGACCGGGTAGACGGTCTGAGAAGTCGCTTATATTCAAACAGCTCAAGGTTAAGTACGGTTAAAACAGAGGTTAACATCAGGTAAACGATGCAAGAGGCGCCGGTGGTTACGCTCGTGACGAAGTAGAATGAACGGCCTGCGCGAAGTCCACTTTTTTCTGTCCTTATTCCCAAAAGTTCTTGACCCTCTTTATCCCCAGCCTTTTCGCATATGTCCAGGCAAGAGACCTCGCTGCCAGGTTAAGGATCAACACCACCAGGAGCAGGAAGGCCGCCTCCCCGTTAGCCACTCTCAACCAGTCAGGTACCAGTGCACCTTCGGTATACATATGCCATATATTGGCAGACATGGGGGCACCCGGTTGGAGCGGGGAGAGCGGCACCTTTCTGACGAAAAGGCCCACGGTATAAATGACTGCAGCGCTTTCTCCGATTATCCTTCCCACGGTGAGCACCGCACCGGTGGTGATGCCCGGCATGGCACTGGGCAGGATGACCTTCTTGACCGTCTCCCAGCGGCTGGCCCCCAGCCCCATCGACGCTTCGCGATAGGAGAAAGGGACTGCCTTGATCGCCTCCTCGGTAGTGCGCATCACCGTGGGCAGGTTGAGGAGGGCTAGGGTTATGGCCCCGGCGAGCAGGGAATACCCCAAGCCGAGGTAGATAACACAGAGAACCATCCCGAAGATCCCGAAGACCACCGAGGGCACGGCGGATAGCGAATCGGCACCGAAACGGATCAGCCTGGTCATGCGTCCTTCCTTCGAGAACTCGGTCAGGTATATGGCGGCCCCTATCCCCAGGGGAAGAACGATGGCGATGGTGAGCAGAGCGAGATAAAAAGATGACACGACCATAGGCCATATGCCGCCACCGGCTTTCATGGCCTGAGGCTTTCCGAATATGAAGCCGGGTGAGAGCGCAGTACTGATACCCCGCCAGAAGATGATGCCGATGATCAAACACAGGATGCCCAATCCCAGCATGGCGAGGGACCACACGATAATGGTCGCCAGGCGGTCGAAGAAGAGCGCCCTTCTCTGTCCTCTATCTATCGTTCCCTGGATCTCTTGCATGACGAGGCCCGGCATCGATCCTGCAGCATCATCCCGGGATGGATCACCGGTGCATACCTGCTCCCGGGCTTTCTCCTCGAGCCCTGTATCCATACTCATCTCGAGAACTCCTGCGAACGCGAGATCCGCCTGACTATCAGGATCAAGGTCATGGCGATGATCAAGAGCATCAGCCCCATGACGAAGAGGGCCGAGCGTTGCACGCCCGTGGACTCCCCCATCCCCATCATTATCTTGGTGGTAAGGGTGTGTGTTGGTGTGGTCAGCGACTTCGGGAACGCATTGGAGGGCCCGATAACCAGGGCTACGGCCATGGTCTCGCCGATAGCCCTTCCCATACCCAGGATGACGGCTACCATTATTCCGGGCTTCGCAGCAGGGAGGACCACGCGGCGCAGGGTCTGCCAGCGGGTGGCGCCCATGCCCATGGAAGCGAGTTTATATGACTCCGGGACCGCCTGCAGGGCATCCATGGTGATGGCGGTGATAGTGGGCATGATCATCACGGCGAGGAGCATCGAGGCGGCGAGAATGCCAGTCCCTGCACTCCCGCTGACCGACCTGATCCATGGCACCAGCACGGTGAATCCCAGCCAGCCGAGGACTATCGAAGGGACCCCGGCCAGTAGCTGCACCGCCATGGTGAAAAGCGACCGAGTCCGCCGAGGGGCCATCTGGGTCAGGAACAATGCCGAGCCGATGGCAAGGGGGGTGCCCAGGAGGAGCCCCCCGGCGGTGGTCGCGAGAGTGCCGGCGAGGAAAACCAGCATGCCATACCGGCCGCTGGCCGGATCCCAGGTCGCACTGAAGAGGTTGGCGGGACCGGCCTCGGTGAGCGCCGGGACGGATTCTCTGGCCACGAAGAATATGATGAGAAGTATCCCCAGCACGCTCGTCATGGCCAGGACGAAGAGCGTCTTCTTGACGATCCACTCCCGGTCGATCACCGTGTCCCGCATGGCGGCCAGCCCCGTACTCCCTGTTAAAAAGAACTCTTTAAAGTTCGGTCATGGGGATGTATTCCTTCACCACGACCTCCTCCTGGAAGGTGTCCGAGAGAATGAACTCGATATAAGCCTGGGCAAGTCCGGTTGCCTCTCCCGCGGTGAACATGTGCAGGAAACGTGAGAGCGGATATGTCTTTGCGAGGGCGGTTTCCTTACTGGCTTCCATGCCGTTATAAGAGACGGGGTTAACCGAACTGTCGAGGTAGCCGAGGGAGATGTACCCTATGGAGTATGGAGTGGAGCTCACCGTCTGGCGCACGATACCGTTGCTGTTGCTTTCAATGGCCCCGGATACCGGCTTCTCCTTGGAGAGCGCCTTCTCATCGAATATCTCCCTTGTCCCGGATGCTTCGTCACGCACCACAACGGTGATGGTCTCATCCGGTCCCCCGACCTGGTCCCAGTTTGTAACCGTCCCCGTGAATATCGCCTTGACCTGGTCGGAACTGAGATCGTTAATCGGAACATCGGGATTAACGATAACCGCGATCACATCCAGGGCTATCTCGTGGTCTACAAGGCCCAGATCCTTTTCATCATCCTTGAGGCCGCGGGACGAGTTGCCGATGTCCACAATGCCTTCTGCCACATTGGAGATGCCTACGCTCGAGCCACCGCCCTGCACGTTGACGGTGACGTCCGGATACCGTTCCATGAACATATCCGCCGCCTCCTGGGCGATAGGCAACACGGTAGTGGAACCAGACAGGTCGAGATCGCCCGAGAGCTCTTGTTCGGATTCCGTCGTGCCATTGCTCTCGCCGCATCCTCCAGCCGAAAGCACCAGTAAAAAAGACATCGCCAGCAAGGCAAATGCGACTAGAATCGATTTTGTCCTATACATGTGCTTTTTCTCCTTATTTTCTTCTTCTCTCACTTATCTCTTGTCGCTCGTGGTCTATGGTCAAAGGCGCCGTAAAGAGCCGCGCCGAAAATCCATTGTAAGGTGGGGTCGATCCTCGCGGGAGGATCAACCAACACATGCGGCGTATCCACGGGGTAGGTGCAGGGTAAAGGTAGAGCCTTCGCCTTCGAGGCTGCGTACTCCGACTCGCCCTCCATGCAGGTCCGCGATGTCACGGACTATGGATAAGCCCAGCAATGCGGCATCGATCTCGTCCACCTCGTCCACGCCAGCCCTGCCGGCTCGGCTGAAGAGGTCCCTGATACTGCGCAACTCCTCGTAGGGCACGCCCGTGCCGTTATCCGATACCACTATGGACTCCCGCATCGTATCGCTGCAGTGGCCGATGGTTACCTTGCCACCCGGCCGGCTGTACCTGATTGCGGTATCGATGAGGTTGGTCACTGCCGCTCTGAGCAACCGGCGGTCGCCGCGTAGCATGGTTGCGGGATCCTCCGTCCTGGCTTCCAGCAAGACGCCCCGCTCCCCGGCCACGGCGTCCTTGACGCCCCGGCATTCCTCGAGCAGTCCGTTAACGGATATCTCCTCTATTCTCATTTTTCTTCCCTCCTTTCCTTAGGTGACCCGATCCATAAATACGATCGCATTCGATCGCCGCTGCATCCCCACCCGCTGTGTTCCACTCCCTACGACGTACTCAGCGAGTACGCCTCGGTCGCGCGCCTTGCGGGCGTGGCGCATCGACGCTCTC
>CAYHAT010000199.1:0-6784 GCA_964354675.1 uncultured Actinomycetota bacterium
GAAATCAATGCAAGATTAGACTTAGCGCATGAAATAGGAATTGGGCACATGAATCCTCTATATGGAACACGCCCAAGAGGATGTTCCAGATGATCTCCGCCACCGCCATCCAATCGACCGGAGCGAACACCCCTTAACCTATTAACCTGGCGATCACATCTGCGACATCCCGAATATGGCTCCTTGTCAGTTCCCTTCCTACTGTACGTGCTTCACATGACCAAGATAGGGTAGACTCCCGGCAGGCACGGCCAGTCGGTACGCCCTTTCTTCACCGGCAACGGCAGGGCCAACCTGTCCTCCCATCCCGCGCCCTTTGCGGTCGCGTACATATCTATGCCCACCGCCTGCACCGACGGACGGCAGTGGTAATACTGAAGACAAGTGGAAAACTCGCCCGTGATCAGTGTACAGAGCGGCGCATCCCTCTTTGCTTTCTTTGCCGCCACCCACTCCGGTGAGAACATCCCGCAGATCGTACACGGACCCCCCGTGAAGCCCATCGAGTTGACATAGCCCGTGTATTGGGCTTCGACCTCTGTCCGCCCGATGATCTCCTTCATGGTGTTCATATGCCCATAGAAATCGGAGTAGGGAGCAGATTGCTCCGGCGGCGGAATGTGCAGGAGCAGAGCCCATTCAAAGTCATCGATGATAGCTTGCATGTCGCTGGTCGAAATCGTAAGAGGTGGGCAGAAGTAGCTCGAGTTGTACCCCCAACAGGTCGGAATCCTGCACTTCATGGGCATCAGACTGTTGGTGACGATATCCCGCGCCTTGATCGCGATCCCTTCTGCCACCCCCTTCTCCTTGGCGAAATCGATTATCGCCTTGAAGTCGGCCTCATCCACGGAGTCCTTGATCCTTACCGCCGGCCGGTCGACGCGCTCGGGTGCTGGTGACCTCATGATGCGCTGGGGTTCACCCAGTTCCTTTTTCTCTTCACTCATTTACAATCCCTCCATATTGTCCTTGTTGCCCGGCATGTTAAGCCGTGCCTAACCGACTAGAACCAGCCCGTAGTACGGGCACTCAGGAACGCAATCCGGTGCGATTTCGGGCATTATCAACATGTCCGTGGCGAGCCCCGCTTCGCGGATGAATTCGATGATGTCGATGCCGCACGGCTCGCCGGATGGCCGCGCTCGCCGGTGCATTGTACACATGCCGCCTCGCATGGGTCCGCAGGTGACCTGCTCGCCTTCAAAGGAGTCTGAAAACACGCGCGCCAGCTCGTCCGTTATCCACTTGCCGGTCCACATGCCGCACAGCGTACACGGGCCGCAGGTGAACCCCATAGCCTTGTAGTAACCCAGCTCCAAGGCCATCGACTCGATCTTGCCCACCAGGTTGTTTATCCTGGCCGACCAGCGCGATTCTCTGTCGTAAGCCCTGACCATGTCCCCGTCGGACTGCATGCCCACCTCCTCGGGCGAGCTGTAGATCACGGCAAGGACGCCCCATTCATAAGAGGGCACAACGGCCGCCTCCGTCTCCTCCTTCCGCGGGGTGGACGGCGGGCATTGGAAGCATACTGCATATGCCCCACAGTTGGGGAACCCGCATTTGTGGCGTACCCACTCCCGGTAGAAGATGTCCTTCTTGTTGATGGGGATAGCCTCTCTCGCGCCCAGTTCTTTGCTGTAGTCGAGCAGGGCGTCTAAGTCTTCTTGCAGGACTTCGAACTTGACTCCCGCTCCTTTCCTCTCGACATCCATAGCGTTCACCCCTTTCGTCCATGCAACCATCCGATAGCCCGATCAACGGTTCTGATTCCGCTGCTTTCGAAGTCCGATCAGATTAGATTGAAGAGGATCGTTTCAGTGAGTATCCGGAGCCTGTCTGATCAAACTCCAGACGTATTCCTTGAGTTGTTCGCTTATCTCCTCGAACCGACGTTCGTTGCCGAAGATGTTCTTGTAGTAGTTGAAGCCGGCAAGCTGCATGATGGCGAGGTCGGCAGCCCTGCCCGGTTCCATGACCACGGCGTTGCCGCTCTCAGAGTAGGCTGTGATCTCGGCGACAAGGACATCCCGAAGTGCTCGATACATACGCTGGAAGTGCTCGAGCACACGTGCATTTCTGAAACTCAGGGCGTAGCAAGTATAGAACGCTCCGTTATCGACTAGCCGCAACCAGTCCAGCCCAAAGATGGAATCGATGATCCCGCTGAGCCGTTGTTCGGGATCCTCAATCCCTTCGAGCTTGGGGAGGAAAACCTCTTCGTATCTGCTGGTGATATAATCTACCAGTTCCACGACCATCTCTTCTTTGTTGGAGAAGTGGTGGACCAGCAGACTAGGATATACCCCCATGCGATTCGCGATACTGGTTAAGGAGGCGCCTTCCAGGCCCTCTTCTTTGAGGACCTCGTAGAAGTTCTCAATGATTTCGCGCCTGCGGACTTCGGCCTTTTGCCTCGTTCTGGCCACAGCGTATCACCTGCTCATCGATGCCGACTGGTGGTGCTTATTGACTGTATGTTCTGTCTATAATATAAAATCGTAGCTGCTTTTTGTCAAAGGGTGGCGTGATGCTTTTAAACACGGGTTTATAGACGGCTCTAACCGGACGGGACCCCTATTTAGTCCCCCTGAACAAGCAATAGCCGAGCTTTCCCGTGCGCACTGTCCGGAAGAAGACCACCTCGTTGTAGATTATCTTAAGGACTCCCCTTATCCCGTAGAGTTTATAGATCCTGGCAAAAAGCCGTAGCTGCTCCGGTAAGGTCAGAACCAGTAACCAGTGCTTCACGTCGCGATTAATGCGGATCTTCCAGAACATCTCTGGCCTGGACCACTCGTCGAACTCGGTGACGATATCACGGGCTCCCGCTGATTTAAACATGTCTATCCATTCTGCATAATCTAGAGGGGTGGTCCCGTACCGCTCCGAGATCTCGTCGCGTTCTGCCGCGGGGAGCTGCTTCCGCCAGGTCGACTCGTGCATGCAGATCGCGCTGTCTGGTTTGGCAACCCTTACCATCTCGTTCAGCACCGCCTGTGAGTCGTCCGGGATGCCTACAGCACATTCGTTGATGACCGCATCGAAAGAGTCATCCTCGAAGGGCAGGTCCTGGGAGTCGCCCTGGACGAAACTGACCATATCCGCGACGCCCTCCTGCCTTGCTTTATCCGTTGCTGTCTTGATCATCTCCTCGGAGATATCTACCCCTACGACCTCCACCCCAAAGTTGCGCGCGTAGAAGACGGACTGGGTTCCCCTCCCGCTTGAGACATCGAGCACCTTCATCCCCGGCTTCAGCTCCGCCAGTTCCGCTGTCCTACGGGTCAGCGCAAATCCGCCCGGGTGTAGGGATTCGATCCCGCTGATCTCGACCGCATCCTCGATGGTGGGCGCGTGGATGCCCTTCCTTTTCATGATCCACCTCCTGGATCTCCTCGTGGATAAATCTTATCAGATTGCTCTCAGCTTGACCTTGCACGGGAATTGTAATTGGTGCTGTGCCCAAACTGTGCCTGAAACTGTGCCCAGTCTCATCGGACCACATCCGGCAGCCTTATCGTAGAGCTTTCGGAATCTAAGTGATGGAGATGAGAAAGGGGCACTTAATGGTAAGATTACCGTGTCGCAGAGGGGACATGAGAAATGCCGGTTGGAGATAATTGGAAAGCTGCACGAATGCTTTGCGTATCGGCAGAGTGGGCAGGAGTAATCTATGGAGAACCGATCTTTGGAGAAACAATTCGCAGAGATAGCGCTGGTCTACGACAGGATGTTCCTGCGGGACCTCGAAGCGGACCGCAACATGCTGGTGACTCTTTTCGAACGGTACGGTGCGAAGATGGCCCTCGACTGTGCATGCGGGACAGGTGTCCATACAGAGATACTCGCGCGTGAAGGCTTCCAGGTAGTCGGTTCAGATGCCTCTGATCATATGCTGGAGGTCGCGCGTTCGAAAATGTCTGCGGCGGGGCTCACGGTGGACCTCTACAAATCATCCTGGCGGGAGCTGCCCGAGGTAGTGCCGGGTAGGTACGACGCCGTCATCTGCATGGGAAACTCGCTCGCTCATGAGCCGGACGGTGAAGCTGTCGTAGAATCACTCACGGGTATGTATGCGATGTTGAACGAGGGTGGTGTTCTCCTGATCAGCAACACCAACGCTGACAGGCAGCTGGCCGAAAGGATAGGGCTAGAGGTGGTCGAGCCTGAGCTCGAATGCTTCCTCCTGAACGTCCGGGATTACGGAGCCAGCAAAACCACCAGCAGGTACTTCTTCATCGACACCGTGAGCGGCGAGCCGTCTATGCGATACTTCAAATTCGAACTCTTGAACCTGACAGTAGCGATTATGGAGTCCTGCTTACGACTGGCTGGCATCGATAATTACAAGCTATACGGGGAAAAAGACTTCACTCCATATTCTCAATACGAGAGCGAAAGGCTGATATTAATCGCACTAAAGAGCGCTGGATTTGAAGACACGAATCAGAAGGTATCTTAGCTCTAGAATCTCGGCGTCAAAGGGGAGCGAGAAAGATATCGCCTCTATTCTTTGTTGACCATACGAGCCTCGCTTGGGCTGGCCATCGAGGGCGCGTCTCTTTCCGCTACACACTGCGCGGAACGGATCCTCTGGTAGTGAAAACCAGCATTCCACAGCAGTCACTGTGCCTGAAACTGTGCCTAGAAAGTGGCTGTAGACTTCAATCTGATACAAATGTCACCGACAGCTGCTAGGGTGTTATTGACAGTTAATGTAGATGGGATTACTTTAAGTATGGATCGGGGTGTCCCCGGTCGGCAAAAGGTCTTCGAAAGAAGACTTTTTGTATTATGGGAATACTTTTAAACCCCAGCCATCGATGTTCCCTTCCTGATCGCAGTATATCTTAGAGCCGATAATCTCAAATGGGATATAGGGCTCTAAAGGATTGATTACATGTCTGGCGAGCGGATATGCGCAAAGGTCAGCCAGTTGCAGGATTGGGAGAAGAACCTCAGAGGGACGTATAATCTACATGAATTGGGTATTCTAGTTCTAAAGTAACAACATCGCAGTTCTGATCTACACTCAGCGATGCTAAAGAGCTCTTGATTAAGGTTTTTATTGTGAGCTAGGGGAAAGAATCATTATTGCAAGCATGGAGCGCGAAAGGGGGAGTGTAATGGTGAAGGACTTCGTCTTGCGGGAGGGAGAGGGCGGCTTGGAGCGCGCCCTCGCTATCCTCGACATGATCACCAAACTCCCCGGTACGCTCAGCGATGAGGAAGTAGAAGGTATCGCCAGCTTCGTCTTCCCGGAACTCAGGAATACCGTCCTGGGCCTGCTGGAGTTGGAGTCCGGGAGGGACCTCGAGGTGTTCTTCTTCCGCAAGCTGCTGGGCATCTTCAGGGAGGCACAGAGGGCACAGGCTGAGGGCAAGAAGATCGTCCTCCTCCCCTTTACCTCCCCGCCGGAGATCTTCTGGGGGTTCGAGCACATCTTTCCCATCTGTACCGAGGTCTTGTCTGGCGTTATCGTGAACATCTGCGCAGGACAGGGCGAGCGGTTCTGGGATCATGCCATGGGGTTGGGCTTGCCCGACTCCCTCTGCTCCGCCAACACCATAGGCATGATGTCCTTGCTCGCGGGACCGGGCTTGCAGCCCGACGCCATCGTCAACAACAGCCCCGGCAGCTGCAATCCCAGCGCCAAGATTCACGCTTTTATTGCCGACTACCTGGACATCCCCCAGTTCAATTGGGAGAAACCCACGGATGAATCGAAGCGGGGCCGGGAGCTCTACTTCCAGTATCTCAAGAGACTTGTGGAGGAGCTGGAGGAGTGGTCAGGCGAGGAGCTAAAGGAGGAGAGGCTGCGCGGTGTTGTGGAGAGGTCCAGCCGGGCGGCGGAACTCTACCACGAGTACTGGGAGCTCAAGAAGGCGAAGCCCTGCCCCGTGCCCAACATCTTCAACCTGACCCTACTGGCGCTGCGGTGCCAGATGTGGGGAAGGGAGGAAGCCATCGAGGTACTGCAGAAGATGGTGGACATCTCGAAGGAGAGGCTGCACAGGGGCGAGTATGCAGCCCCGGAGGAGCTGGCCCGCGTCTATATGAGCGGCACCCACTATATCTTCGACTTCTACAACTACTTCACCTGGATGGAGAAAAAAGGCATCTCTGTCCTGGGAGATGTCGCGGCTATCTATTACTTCCCGACCATGGATCTATCCTCCAAGGAGAGCATGCTGCGGGGATTTTCGGACATCGCCTTCGACCATCCCATGACCCGGCAGATGGGGGCGAGTTCTAATTCCCTCAGGTGGCTCGAGGACATCAACTGGGCCGTCAGGGACCTGGGGGCGGACGCCTGCATATTCGGCGGCTCCCACGCCTGCAAGCACTTCCTGGGCACCGTGACCTACCTGCACCGGGAGATGATGAAGAGGAACGGTGTGCCCACCCTCATCCTCATGGGGGACATAATGGACAAGAGACATCTGCCCATGGGGATGTTTCAGGAGGAAGTGGAGATCTTCGTCGACAATGTCGTCAAGCGCAAGGTGCAGAGGAGAAAGAAGAGCGCACAGGCAGCGCAGTGCGGCGAGTAATGGGGCGCCCTGAAACGCCTTGGGCCCAGTTCAATAGCCATATTGATGCCTGATATATACAGATAATGGGGTGGAGGAAGGGGCGGGTGAGTATGATTGTGTATAAATTAGAAGCGGGGTTTTATTACTTCTGCTATAGCTGTCACTGTGCCCAAAACTGTGCCTGACTGGATGCCAAGTCACGCAACTCAGTGCAACTCACCGCAACTCGGACATGCAAAACC
>CAYHAT010000200.1:0-6782 GCA_964354675.1 uncultured Actinomycetota bacterium
CGAAGAGTCCGAAGACGAGATCGTGGAAGACACGGACATGGAGCTGGACGAGGAGCTGGAGTGAGGGGAGCGTGCACGGCCTCCCGTAGGTGACCACATCTCATCGACATCGTCCCTGCTAGTGTGCTATATATTGTTACTATCCCGGCGGTTTACGCAACGAGGGACCGTAGAGGAAAGTAAGCAGGAAGATTATGGTAGAGGTCAGATTCCACAGCCTGGGAGGCCAGGGTGCCGTCACCCTCATCAACATGCTTGCCCAGGCCGGGGACCTGGTGGGGAGGCACGTACAGGCATTCCCCTTCTTCGGCGCGGAGCGGCGAGGCGCTCCCGTGATGTGTTTTCTGCGCATGGACGATAAGTCCATCGACTTGCGCAGCCAGATCTACCGGCCCGACTTCCTGGTGATCATGAGCCCCTCCCAGGTGGACGCGGGCATAGCGGAGGGTACCAAGGATAGCACGGTCCTCCTGGTCAACATGAAGGAGGAGGAGGCGAAAGGTCGCCTGGCCAACCTTCCCTTCACGGCCTATGCCGTGGACGGCACCTCCATCGCTATGGAGCTGGGTATGGAAGTGGAGGGCATGCCGGTGGTGAACATCGCCTTCCTGGGGGCGGTGTCCTTCGTCACCGAGCTGGTCCCGCTGGAGGCGGTGACCGATGTGATCAAGGAGAACACGCCGCCCGCGCGGCTGGAGGCGAGCATGGAGGCGGCCAGGCGCGGTTTCACCTCCGTAGTGGAGATAAAGAAGGCACCGGCCAAGCGGGAGAAGAAGAGCGCTGCGGGCTAGAAAAGCCGGCGTGAGCCTGGCGGTCGGGTCGGAAGGAAAGAAGGCAGATGCCTAAACGGAAGAAGAAAGAGGAAGAAGAGGAGATCGGGTTCATAACCACTATCTCCGTCCCCCGCGAGGGAAGCGTTGGCTTGACGGGGAGCTGGAGGGTCTTCATGCCCGTGCTCGACGAGGAGAAGTGCAACAAGTGCCTCCTGTGCTGGATCTATTGTCCAGAGGCCTGCATAACCAAGGATATAAAGATAAACTACGACTACTGCAAGGGCTGCGGCATCTGCGCCGAGGAGTGCCCGCGCAAGGCCGTGACCATGATCAAAGAGGAAAAGAATGAGACTGGTTGAGACCGGAAACCACGTAGCAGCCTGGGGCGCGCGCCTGGCGCGCGTAGAGGTGGTCTCCGCCTACCCCATCACCCCCCAGACCCAGGTGATCGAGGAGATATCACGCTTCATCGACGAGGGTGAGATGGACTGCGAATACATCCCGGTGGAGAGCGAGCACAGCGCCATGGCCGCCATGATCGGCTCCGCGGCCATGGGGGTGCGGTCCTTCTCCGCGACGTCCGCGCACGGCCTGCTCTACATGCACGAGCTGTTGCACTGGGCGGCGGGCATCCGCCTGCCCATGGTCATGGTCAACGTGAACCGGGCCCTGGGGCCGGGTTGGAACATCTGGTGCGACCACCAGGACACCATCGCGGCGCGGGACACCGGCTGGATACAGCTCTACTGCGCATCTCACCAGGAGATCCTGGACACCACCATCCAGGCCTTTCGCATCACGGAGGACCCCAAGGTCATCCTGCCGGTGATGGTCTGCTACGATGCCATCTTCCTGTCCCATAACTACATGCAGGTGGAGATCCCGGACCAGGAGACGGTGGACCGCTTCCTGCCTCCCTTCCGCTCGCTGTGGAAGCTGGACCTGGACTACCCGCTCACCCACGGTGCGGTCATCTACCCGGACGACTACGAAGAGGTGCGCTACTCCATGTTCCAGGGCCTGGACAACGCGCGTGAAGCGATCAAGGCAGCCGCGGCGGAATACCGCGACGTGGTAGGGAGTTTCCACGGCGACATGGTCGAGACCTACCGCATGGAGGATGCCGAGTGCGCCCTGGTGGCCATGGGCAGCATGGCTTCGGAGGCGAAGGTGGCGGTCGACGAGTTGCGCGAGCGGGGATACCGCTGCGGAGTGGTGCGCGTGCGTTCCTACCGTCCCTTCCCCAGGGAGGAACTCAGGGAGTTGCTCACGCCCCTGCGCGCAGTGATGGTCATCGACCGCAGCGTGTCCTTCGGCTTGGAAGGCCCCTTGTTCTCGGAGGTAAAGGCGGTCATCTATGGCCACAGCGACGCCGAGGTGTACGACATCATCACCGGCCTGGGAGGGCGCGACGTCACCTACGAGCTGATGGTCGAGAACACGGAGGCCGCCCTGAAGGGCAGGCTCGAGCAGGAGACGAGATGGCCGACGGTGCGCCTGAACGAGCACCATCTGGTGATGAAGAAAGGGCTGGAGGAATACTGGAAAAAGGAGGGAGTGCGATGAGGCTGCGCGACTTCCCCGAGGACGAGGTCTTCCTGCAGGGGAGCGCCGCATGCCAGGGCTGCCCGGGCAGCGCCGCCATACGCGTCGCATTCAAGGCACTGGGCCGCAAGACCATCCTGGCGGTCATCGCTTCCTGCACCTCGGTGTTCCAGAGCCCGTTCCCCCTGTCGGCCCTGGACGTCCCCACCATCAACATGGCTTTCGCCACCGGGGGCGCGGTAGCCTCGGGCATCACCGCCGCCGCCGACCGTCTGGTGGCGAGGGGCGAGTTCGAGGAGAAGCCCACCATCCTGGTGTGGGCGGGAGACGGTGGCACCTACGACATCGGCATCCAGGCTCTCTCCGGGGCGGCGGAGCGAGACGCCGACTTCATCTACGTCTGCTACAACAACGAGGCCTACTCCAATACCGGGACGCAGCGCAGCGGAGCGACCCCTTACGCCGCCTGGACCACCAACACCACCAAGGGCAAGGAGGAGTGGCGTAAGGACATCCCCCAGATCATGGTGGCACATGGTGTCCCCTACGTGGCCACCGCTTCATTGGCCTACCCCACGGATATGTACAACAAGTTCGCCAAGGCCAAGGAGATCAAGGGCACGCGCTACATCGAGATCCAGGCACCCTGCCCGCCGGGCTGGAAATTCCCTTCCAGCCACACCATAAAGGTCGCCCGCCTGGCGGTGCAGACCGGCATGTGGATGCTCTACGAGCACGAAGGCGGAAAGACCACCTATACCGCCGGGACCCAGCGCATCATCCAGGGCCAGTCCAAGCTGGTACCGGTGGAGGAGTACCTCAAGGAACAGGGAAGGTTCCGCCATCTCTTCTCGCCCGAAAGGGACGAGGTGAAGATAGCGGAGATCCAGGGGCGCATGAGCCACATCTTCGAGACCCTGCAGTTCACCCACAAGATGAAAGAACACATCATGGACATCGAGCTGGCCCCACCCCGCTAAGGCCAGCCGTCCACATGGGGTCAGCCGTTCAATCGACACACAGGGCCGGGTGTCCACACGCAGTCATCCATCCATTGAAAAAGCGTAAAGCTAGTCGGGTTGTGGGAGTCACCATCGAAGACGCTGGAGTCAGCAGTGGTGACCTTATAAGCATGGAGGTTGCGACACCGATGTTATACGGGAAGTTTGGGAGCGACAGCTGGGAAGCCTCGATCCTTGGTTTCGGATGTATGCGACTGCCGACGAGCGATGGTATCCCCATCAGCGAGAACATAAAAGAGGAAGAGGCGATAGATATGATCCGCCACGCCGTGGATCATGGCGTCAATTACATCGATACCGCGTACACCTATCATAACGGCAGAAGCGAGGTCGTGTTGGGGCGGGCGCTGCGGGATGGATACCGGGGAAAGGTCAGGATAGCCACCAAGTCACCGGTGTGGATGGTGGAGACGGCCGACGACTTCGAGCGCTATCTGGAAGAACAGCTGGAAAGGCTGCAGGTGCAGCCTGTTGACTACTATCTCTTTCACGGCCTGAACAAGAAAAGGTGGCACGATATCCAGGACCTCGGACTGCTCAAGCGGGCTGAATCCGCCGTGGACGACGGCAGGATAAGGCATATAGGGTTCTCTTTCCACGACGTCTATGCATCTTTCCAGGAGATCATCGACGGCTACGACGGGTGGTCGCTATGTCAGATACAGTACAACTATATGGACACGGAGAGCCAGGCCGGGACGCAGGGGTTGAGATATGCCGCGTCTAAAGGGATCGCGGTGGTGGTGATGGAGCCACTGCTGGGAGGCAACCTGGCGAATCCCCCACGGGAGATACGACAGATCTTCGAGGATTATAGGGAACGGCGTTCTCCCACAGAGTGGGCGCTGCAGTGGATATGGGACCAGCCGGAGGTCTCGGTGGTGCTGAGCGGGATGAGCACCATGCAACAGCTCGAGGAGAACATCCTCACGGCAGACAATGCGGCCGCACACTCTCTGGGAGAAAAGGAACTGCAGCTCATCGCGCGGGTGCGCGAGAGGTTCGAGGCAAGGGCGGGCATCCCGTGCACGAGGTGCGGCTATTGCCTGCCGTGCCCGCAAGGCGTCGATATCCCGGCCAACTTCGGGCTCTATAACGATGGCCTGATGTACGACGACCTGCTGGTCCCGCGGTTCCGGTATTTTCGTTTCTTCACCGAGACGGAACGCGCGAGTGCCTGCAACGGGTGCGGGGAATGCGAGGAGAAATGCCCGCAGGATATCGTGATAAGCGAACTCATGCCCGGGGTCCACGCGGTGCTGGGGGAGGGCAAGCCGTATCCGGAAAAGGGCACGGGCTGAGCGGCCCCGAACTCACGCCCACAGGCCTTTTGACGTATAATCTAATATTGCGAATACGGCGCCGACGTAGCTCAGCAGGTAGAGCAGCTCACTCGTAATGAGCAGGTCAGCGGTTCGAGTCCGCTCGTCGGCTCCATTTTTTTACGCACAAGAAGCAAGTTCGCAGGGGTTTGCGAGGCGAAGCCTTTTTCTTATTCGCGGAATCCCCTCTTCTCCCGTCATATCGCAACAGGTCTCCGTCATGTTCTTCGAAGCGGTAACACAACAAGCCGTGGCAGCAAGAGGATATCGAGCTGCAACGGGGGAGGAGAGGCTATATAGGGAGGAGAATAATAGTGATGAGATAAGTGTAAGATGAATAACGGCAAACCGATACCCGGACAGAAACCTCGGGGATCTGGATGCCGTGGGGAGGGGAGCTTATCATGGAACGTTCCAACATTTGGAAGCTAGTGATCGTGATGTCGGTGTCGGTGTTGGCGTGCGCGTTTCTTACGCTCACGGGGTGCGGCAAGAAGGCCGAAGACCAGGACGAAGGGCAGCAGGTGCAGACGGAGGAGACGAGCGAGACCGTGGATGCCGAGACGGGTCAGCATTTCGACGTAAGCCTGGAGTCCAACCCCTCCACGGGTTATTCCTGGCAGACGACCAAGTCTCCCGACGGAAAAATCGTGCAGTTATTGAACAGCCATTACGTCGATCCTTCTTCAGGGGGAGCCGTGGGAGCCCCAGGGCAGGAGGTCTGGCAGTTCCAGGCTATCGGGGCCGGCTCTACTACCATGGTCCTCGAATACGCCCGGCCCTGGGAGCTGGATACGCCACCTGCCCAGCGCTACACCTTGAACATCAACGTCGCACAAGCGGACAACGAGCTCAACGAGTCCTTCAACATCGAGGTAGGCTATACGCTCAGCCTGACCCTGGATACCAATCCCTCCGCCGGTTACTCGTGGCAGTTAGCCCAACAACCCGATGCCAAGGTTCTCAAGTTGGTGAGCAGCGATACCACGGGAGGCGGAAACCCGGGAGCACCGCAGCAGCAGGTCTGGAAGTTCCAGGGAGTCGCAGCCGGCAACACCACTTTCGTCCTGCAGTACCAGGGGCCAGGGGCGAACGCCCCGGTGGAGAAGAAAAGCACCGTGAAAGTGACCGTGACAGCTGCGCCCACTCCTGCGCCCGTCCCACCCAAGACGTACAGCGACCCCTCCGCCCCCATAACCGTAGCGCCCGGCGCGGTTTTCATCCTCGAGGTCAAGTCGGAAGCGGGGACCGGGTACCAATGGCAGTTACTGGAGGAAGCCAACACGAGCATGCTCAAGTTCCTGGGCTCTGAGTTCTACGCCTCCAGCTCCGCTGCCGGCAGCGAGGGTGTCACCGACTTCACCTTTGAGGCGCTAGGGCCAGGGCAGCAAGCCATCAAGTTGGGGTTGGTAAAGGCGGGGGACGACCAACCCTCCCAGGAAGTCCAGTTCAACGTGACTATAAAGTAAGGGGATCGCCTTAAAGCAGTCTCAGGAAAAAGTATCATCAGTAACGAAGCCGGGGACGGAGGGGGACACTTATAACAGACGGGCCGCCAGTCCCTCGCTCTTGCGGACGCCGGATTTCTTCTGGAGATGATCGCTACGTCGCCTGATCTCTCGCGCCTGCCGAAGAGAAGTATCGCGGCCAGGATAGCAGGTTCCAGGCCCTTCTGGGACTTCATCATGGGACCCGGCTACAACAAAAGGGTAATGAAGATCGGGCGCGAGTACTACTCGTTCCTGGTCGACATGCTCCTGGATAAAAACGAGATACCACCGCGCGCGAGGGTCCTGGACGTCGGCTCAGGGCCCGGCTTACTGGCGATGGCACTGGCCCGGGAACATCCCGACGCGGTAATCATCGGCGTCGACCATTCGCCGGCGCAGGTGAGAGCCGCCAGCAGCATGTTGACGAAGAACCCGCTGATGAAGATGGCCTCGTCGAACCGCCGCTCGAGCCAGTTGCGCCCGGCGCCGGCGAAGGCGTCGATGCCGGCGACGATGGCGATCGCCACATAGTCCGCGTAGTTCAAGGGAACTGCGGGCGCTGTCAGGTACACTACCAAGAAGCCGAGGATCAGGGCGGCGATTGGGATGGCAATCACTTGCTCCCCCCCT
>CAYHAT010000201.1:0-6749 GCA_964354675.1 uncultured Actinomycetota bacterium
ATAAGATCGCTCAGCGTGAGGGCTTCGGGAACGAACTGGCCGAGGGGGTGCGGGCTATGTCCCAGAAATACGGCGGGGAGGAATACGCCCTCCACGTCAAGGGCCTGGAATGCCCCATGCACGACCCCCGGGCGATGTGGGGCCTGGCCCTGACCTACGCCACCTCGGTGCGGGGAGCTTGTCACGTCGCGGACGCGAATCTCTTCGCGGAATATGGGATGACCGGCCATAACGATCTGGGCGTCAAGAGGTCCTGGCCCTACAAAGCCAAAGGTAAAGCCGCGCAGACGGTGGCGTCGCAGAAGAAGGGATCGATAGCGAACTCGGCTGTCATCTGCCTTATTGCCTGGGCTTCTGAAGGCGGCGCCATGCGTGACATGACGGAGATGCTCAACCCCGTCACCGGCTTCGCATATGACGTGGACGGACTGGCCCGGGTGGGGGACCGCATCTGGTACCTCAAGCGCGCCATCGACAACCTCTGCGGCATCACGCGCGAGGACGACCGGCTTCCCAGGCGCATAATCGAGCCGCATGTCGAGGGGACCACCTCGTATCTCACCCTGGCGGCATTCCCGACCATGATGTCCATGCTGCCCATGGGCAAACTGCGGGTTGAAAAGATAAGGAATGTCCTGGCAGATTTCCAGATGAAGATCCTGGTGCCCAACATGAACAGGCTGCTCAGGTCCCAGCGTAACCTGCCCGGCTTCAGGGGCCACTTGAAGAGGCTGGAGGCGGGAGAGGCGGAGGAGATAAGGCGAAGGACCGTTCCTTTCGATGAGATGATCGAGGAGTATTACCGCCTGCGTGACATCGATGGCCGGGGCCGCCCCAGCCGCAAGGTCCTCGAGGGACTGGGGATGAGGGAAGTCGCGGACGAAATTCATAGCTAGTGTGCTCTAGATAGCCGTAATCCTGCGGGTTTCTTGGCCTTCCAGGATATCCACAGATGGACTCTTCTTTAACGCTGGCATAGTCTTGCTCTTACCCGGAAAGATTTAAACATCAGGACTACCGTTCTGACGACTCTGGCTCGCACCCCTCAAGCCCGGCCCATGCGGTCTCCGACGCATATATCGGCCGGTACAACTATCGACAGTCTATAGAAAGCCTGCACATAATGGACTTGTGCACATCTGGCCGATCGATCCACATCGGATGCATATGAGCTGATAAAGGGACAGCCGGAAGGAGCAGGGAGGGGTCATGGGCAAGTCATTCCTGATGGCGTTCGATCTCGGCGGCGGCTCCGGCAGATGCCTGCTGGCGGACCTGGACACCGGGATCACTTACTCGACCAAGCGGAACTGGTCATATCCCGTTGCGCCCAACACCGCCGGTTTGGGATACGACCTCGACCTCGAGGACATGTGGCGCAAGCTGGGAGAGGCCTCCCGCCAGGTTATGGAGGAAGCCGGAGCCGGGCCGGGGGACGTGCTGGGCATGGCGGCCACCAGCATGCGCAACACCACGGTGCTCCTGGATGCGGATGACCGCGTGCTCTTCGCCACCCCTAACCAGGACGGACGTGCTTTGGGCGATGCGTTCACACTCGCCGCCGAGCGCGGCATGGAGTTCTACCAGGCGGGAGGCCATTGGCCGGGCCCTATATTCACGGGTCCGCGGCTGCTCTGGCTGCGCAACAACGCACCGGAATTGCTCGGCCGGGCTACGCGGGTTTCCTGCCTCTCCGACTGGGTGGGGTTCCGCCTTAGCGGAAGTCTTTATGCCGAGAAGTCGCAGGCAGGCGAGACCATCCTCTTCGACCACCGCAAGCACGACTGGGCCTTGGAACTCATAGAATCCCTCGGCGTGAGCGCGGGCATGTTTCCCGAGACCGTCGACGCAGGTACCCCCATCGGCAGCCTCACGCGCGAGGCGGCCGAGCACCTGGGACTGGCGCCCGGCATCCCGGTGGCGGCGGGGGGCGCCGATACCCAGTGCGGCCTCCTGGGGGCGGGGTGCATGCGGGACGGGGACATCGGTGTTGTCGCCGGCACCTCCATGTCCGTACAGCAGGTCACCGGCGACTACGTGCTGGACGGTGAGGGACGGCTGTGGAGCGGGCAGCACGTGGTGCCCGGGCTGTACGTGCTGGAGAGCAACGGCCTGCTTTCGGGCACGGTCCTGGAATGGTTCTCGCGCATCCTCCGTCCCGACAGCGGTGACCCGTTTGCGGTCCTTTTCGCCGAAGCAGCTCGTTCCGAACCCGGGGCTGCTGGAGTATATTCGACCTTTGGGGCGCACGTGGGCGACGCACGCTCCATCAACGTCATACTGGGCAGCCTGACCATGTCCCACATGGTGACCCCCGATACCCTTGCCTGCCGCAATCACATAAGCCGGGCTCTTCTGGAGGGCATCTCCTACTCGGCGTGGGCGAATGTCAGGCAGGTCATCGAGGTGAGCGGCATGGATCCGGACGCTATTGCCGTCGGAGCCGGCATGTCCAGGAGCGTGCTCTGGACCCAGATAGTCAGCGACGTGGCCGGAAAGGCGGTGAGGGTACATTCCGTACCGGAGAACTCTGCGCTGGGCGCAGCTATTTGCGCCGGCGTGGGGGCCGGAGTCTTTCCGGACTTGATGGAGGGAGCCAAACGGCTCGTGAGTGTGGAGAGGGAACAGCGGCCGGGAGCTGATTCCGAGAAGTACCAGGTTCTTTACGCGGGCTGGAGGGAGGCTATGGACAAGCGCGCCGAGTGCGACAGCTGCATGGCAAACCAGATGGCCATCGCCATGTTCAGCCGCGCGCCCGCCGCCTGTGAGGCCCCGCCCACCTTCCGCCCTCGCGTATTGGTAACGGCAAGCATGGACGAAGCGGCCCTGCTGGAATTGGGTGAGATGGGAGACATCACCTACTCACCCTGGCGCGAGAAGATGAGCATCCTTAACGGCGGGCAAGAGCTGGCCCAGGCGCTCGAGGGTTTCGACGTCTTCATCACCGAGATGGACGTGGTGGATTTCGAGGCGCTCAAGGCGCTGCCCGGACTGAAGATGATCATCTGCTGCCGCGTCAACGCGGTGAACGTTGACCTGGAGGCGGCCACCGCCTTCGGCATACCGGTGGCCAACACGCCCGGCAGGAACGCAGACGCGGTGGCCGACCTCACGGTGGCCTTCATGATCATGCTGGCCCGCAAGCTGCCCGGGGCGGCCGCCTTTCTCAAGCGGGACGGCGGCGAGGCCGGCGACCTCATGAGGATGGCGCAGGCCTATACCGACTACCAGGGCAGCGAGCTCTGGCGCAAGACGGTGGGCCTGGTCGGCCTGGGCAACGTGGGGGCGCGGGTCGCACGCAGGTTGCGCTCCTTCGGCGCGAAGGTGTTTTTCTACGATCCCGGTGTGGGTGCCGGGGATGGGGCACTGGAGGGAGCCGAGAAGGTATCCCTCGAGGAGCTGCTCTCACGCAGCGACTTCGTGAGCGTTCATGCACCGGCCATGGAGGCTACGCAAGATCTCATGGACAGGGAAGCCTTCTCGCGCATGAAGGAGGGAGCGTTCTTCATCAACACGGCGCGGCCGTCCCTCGTCGATGACGAAGCCCTTGCCGAGGCATTGGAGGCCGGAAAGCTCGCCGGGGCCGCCCTCGACGTCTTCGCGGTGGAGCCACCCGCCGCGGATGACAGGCTGGCGGGGAGGGATGACGTCATCGCCACCCCTCACATCGGGGGCAACACGGATGAGATCGGCGCCCACCAGGGGGAGATCGCCGCGGACCAACTGCGCAAACTGCTGCGGGGGGTAGCGCCCGACCATATCCTCAACCCCGAAGTGATGGAGGGGTTCGACTGGACCGGGACCAGGCGTGAGCTCCCGCCACCGGAGCTGGAACGCCTCGCCCTTAACGAGAAGCCCTCGATCACCTCTTAGGGACGCTCTTTCCCCATCCAGTGGTACGACTGGGGGAAGAACAAAAA
This sequence comes from uncultured Actinomycetota bacterium, assembly GCA_964354675.1. GTDB lineage: Bacteria > Actinomycetota > Geothermincolia > Geothermincolales > RBG-13-55-18 > SURF-21. The sequence goes on from CAYHAT010000201.1 coordinate 3,921, forward strand.
GAATATAAGCCAATTCTTCGGTCAGTTCGATTTACTCCTCTCCCAACCGGCTTACCAGCCAGGTACCCAATAACTGAAACGCGAACGACCCGATCGAGGGCATCAACACCTGCAGGCCGGTTTGTCCCCTGCCGCCATCGGGCTTAAAATATAAACATAAAGAGCGATGGGCAGGGCTACTCGTTGTGATCCCGACAGAGGCATTTCTGTCTTGGGATTATTTAAGGAAGGTGTGTGCGATGAGTGCCGTCCCTCTCAGGGCGAGCTTAAAATCGAATCCTAACAGCGTTGGGTATGGATATCCATGCGATTGCGATAAGGGGCATGCTAAAGGGGATTGATAAAGGGAGGCGTGGGCGATGAGTGCTGTTCCGAAGATGAAATGGCTGGCGATCATCTCTATCCTGGTCCTGGCTGCCGGACTTCTCATTCCGGTGGTCCTACCGCAGGAGGAAGCGCGGGCGGAAAGCTGGGTGGAAGTGGCGGATGAGGGGATCGCCGGCTTCCAACGCATACAGTACGGGGCGATGGCCTCCGCCGTCTTCAACGACGGGAGCGGGAACCGTCTCTATATAGGGACCAGCGATCCCGTGCGAGGCTGCCGGGTCCTGCGCTACGATGGCCCCAATCCCGATAACTGGACCCAGGTCAGCGCGGACGGCTTCGGCGACGCCAACAACACCCAGGTCTCCTGCATGACCGTCTACGCCCACGGCGGCACCACCTATCTCTACGCGGGGACTTTGAACAAGATAACCGGGTGCGAGGTATGGCGCAGCGCGGGAGGGGGGGGCACTCCTTACGCGGACTGGAAGCAGGTTAACACCGACGGCTTCGGGGCGGCGGCCAACGACGAAGCCACCTCCATGGTGAGTTTTGGGGGCTCGCTCTACGTCGGGACCGCCAACCCGGGGGGAGGCCAGCTGTGGTTTACCTCGGGAGTAGGGGGGCCGCCCTATACCGATTGGGCGCCCGCGGCGGCGCCCGGGTTCGGGAACGCCGCCAATATCGCCATCACCGCCCTGGCTCCGTTTACATCCGGGAACGGCTGGCTGCATGCGGGGACGCGTAACCTCGCCGGTTGCGAGGTATGGGCCCAGAACGCCCCGGGGGCATGGGCGCGAGTAGATGCCCCCGCCGGGCCGGGGGGATGGGGCAACCTCCCCGCAGTAAATACCGAGGCCTCTTGCATCTCCGACCGGCCGGGCCCTCCGGGACCAGGGGTGCTCTTCGTGGGCACCGCCAACGCCAGCGGATGCCAGGTGTGGGGGTCCGCGGGAGTCGCAGCTCCCGGACCTCCCACTCCCTACAATGACTGGGCCCGTTTGGATGCCCCAGCGGGAGCCCCCGGGGGTTTCGCTAACCCGAATAACATCGAGGCCACCTCCATGACGACCTTCGGGCCCGCACCGCAAGCCATGTTCCTGACCACCTTCAACCCTGCGACCGGCTGCGAGGTGTATAATTCTCCCTTTGTTCCCTGGATACCACCACCCCCCGCACCGCCTCCATTCCCCTGGCTGCCGATAATGCCCGCTCTCGGCTTCGGCAGTCAGGCCAACTTCAGCGCGGCGAGCATGGCCGTGCACGCGGGCAATCTCTACGTGGGCACCTTTAACGCGGCATCCGGGGCGGAGGTGTGGGAGTTCTCGGGCGTCGCGGGGACCTGGGCCCAGGTCAACCGCAACGGCTTCGCTCCCGACTATTCCATCGCTACCTCGAACATGATCGCCTTCAAGGGGCAGCTATACGCGGGCACCCGCAACCAGACCACGGGCTGCAAGGTCATGCGCTACGACGACCCCGGCTGGACCCAGGTGAACGCCGACGGCTTCGGCCGGGACACCAATACCGAGGTGGCCTCCATGGCCGTCTACGACCACGGGGGGACGAGCTACCTCTACGTCGGGACCCGCAACGGGAACGGCTGCGAGGTGTGGCGCACCGCCGGGCAGGGCGGACCTCCTTACACCGACTGGACCCTGGTGAGTGCCGCCGGCTTCGGGAACGCGAGGAACATCAACGCCGACAGCATGGCGGTGTTCGCCCACGGTGGTACGACTTATCTCTACGTGGGCACCGGCAATTTCAGCACCGGCTGCGAGGTGTGGCGCACCGCCGGGCAGGGCGGACCTCCCTACACCGACTGGACCCTGGTGAACGCCGGGGGTTTCGGCGACCCCGCTAACGGCGAGGTCTCCTCCCTGGCCGTCTACGGCTCCAGTCTCTACGCGGGCACCGGCAAGACCGGCGCTGGCGGATGCGAGCTGTGGCGCACCGCCGGGCAGGGCGGACCTCCCTACACCGACTGGGCCCAAGTGAACAGCGACGGCTGCGGGGACAACAACAACACGGCGATCGTCAGCATGGCCGCTTATGCCGGCGGCCTGCACCTGGGGATCGTGAACGCGGCTACCGGCTGCGAGGTATGGCGCACCGCGGGGCTGGGAGGCCCTCCGTTTAGCGACTGGGCCCAGGTGAACGCCGACGGTTTCGGCAACAGTGCCAACATCCAGGCCGTTCTCAGCAGCTTCGGCGGGGCCCTCTACGTGGGAACGGGTGATTTCGGTGCCGACGCCGAGGTATGGCGGACCAGGGCGCGGGGCGGACCGCCCTATACCGACTGGTCCCAGACGAACGTGGGAGGCTTCGGGAACGCGAACAACCTCTTCGTATATTCCCTGGCAGTCATGGGCTCCGGCCTTTACGCTGGCACCTACAACGGCATGGAGGGATGCGAGGTATGGCGCGCCAAGAGCAATGCCTGGTACCTGGCAGAGGGCTCCACCGACGGTGGCATGGAGACCTTCGTCCTGGTGCAGAACCCGG
>CAYHAT010000202.1:0-6709 GCA_964354675.1 uncultured Actinomycetota bacterium
CCTAGCTCCGACCGACCTGGTAGTTCCCCGGGCGTTGTCGTTATTCCCATTGCGGAGTATATGCACGTTCCTATACCTTCTTCCGCGGTCGCTCCAACCGACCCTGTAGTTCCCCGGGCTCGTTTGTTTTATGTAGTAGGGATATGCCTGTGACAAGAAATTCACATCAGTTGCCGATGAAGACACGCTTTTCGATAATTTCTTTCAGGATCGCTCCAACCGACCCTGTAGTTCCCCGGGCTCGTTTGTATTTAATAGTGGGCCTACGCCCAGTCGTGCTCTTTTCCCCCTGGCTGCATGATATGCGCGTCTCTGTACCTTCTTTGCGGACGATAAGCCTCTCACCTTAAAAAGCGAGGCGGGCCTTGCGGCCCGCCTCGACTATGGTTCTTTAACTATTGTGCAGGCAGTATCTCCGTCAGGGGGATGTTGGCCAGGTGGGTATAGGTAAAATAAGTGCTCCCCGTACGGTACCAGTAGTGGAAGTAGGAGGCCTCATCGGTATAGAGAGTGCTGTTCATGTCCCAGTCCCATACCTCCAGCATCCCTTTCACCTCCACGTAGGCGCTGTAAGGATCGATGTGCGCGCCGTTGGTGTCGAAGGTGAAGAAGAGCCTGGCGTCGTCTCCCACGTGGTCGGGGTAACGGGCCCCCAGGTCGTTCTCGTAGTGGTTCCCTCGCCTCCACAGGTATGAGCTGTTGCTGCAGCCCTTGCCGAAGAGGATGAAGGAACCCCCCCCGCTGTGCAGGACCAGCTGCAGGGGCATGTAATCGAGGGATCGGTCGTTGGTCAGCCAGTCGATGTTGATGTACAGGTGAACGTAGTTGGCGGCACTCCAGTTCGCGTTGTAGAGATCCGGGGTAAACCAGTTCATGATCACGCTCTGGGGGTCGAGGTCCGACGAAGGGGCGATACTGTTAAAGGTGTACTTGTAGTCCCCCCACGTCACGTTGGGCTTGACCGGCCCCTGTGCCGCCTGCTCCTCCGCCGTCGTCTCCCCGGTCTGCGTAGCCACCGGTGTTTGGCTCTCCCCGTCTCCCTGCGCCCAGGCCCATCCGACCAGCAAACCAGACATGAGAAAACAGAGGAGGGCTATAAGCATGATCCTCTTCATTACCTGGCCCCCTTCTCTCCCGTTTTGACGCTTACCTTATAAAGGAAACACCTAATCAATTGTAACATATCGGCATTTTTTTGCAGCCTCTTGAACGGTCCGCGTAATCGTATTCAGACGTGATTTGCAGTTCTTACCAATCAAGGGGCGGCGGGAGTCCCCGCGCTCAACTGCGTTAGAGGTAAGCGAGCCAGTGGCACCGTCTGGGGTTGTTCCAGATTTGTCCAGTCGATGCCGTTTAAAACCAGTTCCGCCTGCTCCATCACAAAGGAGGAGTTCAAGGCCCGGGAATAGGGCACCAGCTCCATGGTGACGATATAAGTGTTGCTTTCCCCCACATCATCGGGGAAGTCGGTGTAGTCGCGCCAGATATAGGAATACTTGCTGTAATCCTTGCCGAACATGCGATACTCCCTTCCCTTGCAGTTCAGGAGGACCTGCAGGGGGGCCTTGAGGTCCGGGTGCTCGTCGCTTATCTTGCTTATCCTGACGCGCAGGTGCACGTAATCGCCGCCGTAGTCCACCACTTCGCTCGTGGGATTCAGGTCCCTGTCCCGCCATGTCTCCATAAAGGAATAGCGATAATCGTACCAGTCGACCGAGGCATGACCGGCTTCCTCCGCCTGCGGCTGCTCACCTTCCTGGGCGGTCTCCTCGCTCACCGGGTTGATGTCCGGCGGCTCCTCCGCCTGGTCCTGGGAGCACGAGGCGAGGAGTAAAGTCATCGCCAACATGAGGGAATATACCAGCAGGGCCAAATGGCCCGTCGCGGTCCTCCGGCTTTTCAAGCTCTCCTCCTTGCGAGCCCGCCCCTTACGTCGGCTTGCCAGCACCCCATGACGTGCAGGCATACCCTTCCTCTGCCGCATATTTATTCGTTCTTTTGCAGCCAGCACCTCTTCCGTGCGGGTGTGTCGCGCGGTGGCTTCGTTATCAGCGCTCGCTTACCAGTTCCTCTTCCATAGCGTCCACAACGCTGGTATAAGCCACGATGCTGCGGTGGATGAGGTCCATGGCCTCGGACACCTTTCTCGAGAGGTAGGGGTCCTCGGCCACCTCCTTGATCTGGCGCAGGATGTCCAGGACCTGTTTCATGGAGCGGACGAAATCACCGGCCGAGTACTGGGGATAGCTGGATGCCATGTACTCCAGGTCCTCCCCGCAGGCCCAGTCGTGGACCACGCGCACGAAACCGGCGTCCACCGGCCTCAGGAGGTCGAGCCTCTCCCTCGCTTCCAGGGCCTTGATGCGCCCCTCTATGGAGCGGGTCCAGGCCACCGCTTCCTCCAGGGCGGGGGTGGGTATGGCGGATGAGGTGACGGGCTCACGCCCCCTGCCACGCCCCCCCGCGCGGCGGGAGGCTGGTCCCTCCCTGGACTCGAACACGAAGACCGAAGCGTAGGCAGCGGTTTCCGCGGCATTCAGCGGTTGGAACACCCCTTCCTGCAGGCACTCGACCAGCAGCAGGTCGCATTCGTTGTAGATGCGGCTGAGGATCAGTCCCTTGAGGTTTGGCCGGTCCTCTTCCAGGTAGCCGAGGCGGCCCAGTACCTTCTTGATGTCCGCAAGCCGACGCGAGGAGACGTCGCTGCGTGCCTCCATCTGCTTCTCGATGCGGGCGATCTCCACCTGTATGTTCTGCATCTGCTGGCATGCCTCCATGCACTGCTCGCGGTTCTCGCATACGTGACAGGTCTTGCATTCCAGGTCCTGGCGGGCGGATGCTAGTTCGTCACGGTGCGGCAGGGTATGTTCCCCCTCCCAATCCTGCGGGGGTGGGATCTGGAAGCCGGCCAGCGCCTGGCGCAGCTTTTTCTCCTTGGCCTTACTGTCGGCCGGCAGGAAAGATGCGCCCAGGTGCCCTATGGCCTGGGGCGGCAGCGGGAACTGGCCGTAAGAGACCTTCAGGAAATGGCCCCGGTCGTCCATAGTGGAGAGGCGTGGGTTGCCGTACTTGTCCTCGGATATGTCCAGCACCACCGCTGGGCGCCGGGCGCCCTTACGGTGCAGGACGATAACGTCCCCCACCAGCAGCTCCTCGAGCTCGCGGTTGACCAACTCCTTTCTCCTGCGCTTGCGCTCCTCAGCCATCTCCCGTTCCATGCGGGAGACCTCCGTGCGCAGCTTGAAATATTCCAGGGCGTTCCCGCGCTCGCAGGCCACCTTCTTCTCGTGCGTGCGCAGCCGTTTCGTCATCTTTCCCCTCGACCGCTCCAGCCTGACCACATCGCGGTCGGCGTGAAACTGGGCGAAGCTCGAGTTGAGCAGGTGCACGGCGTTCTCCAGATCGTGATAACGCAGGAGGTTCACGGCCATGTTGTAGGAGAGGGTGAAGCTGGAGCGGATAGGAAGACTCTCCATCTCCGCCAGTTTCTGCACCTGTGAGAACTGCACCATGGGGTTGTAGAGGGTGACCGCGTTCCCCACCTTGTCTATGCCCCTTCTACCGGCCCTGCCGGTGAACTGGGTGTACTCGGTGGAGGTGAGGAACTCGTGGCTCTCGCCGCTGAACTTGTAGAGAGACTCGATGACCACCGTCTTGGCCGGCATGTTTATACCCAGAGAGAGGGTCTCGGTGGCGAATACCGCCTTCACCAGGCCCTGGGCGAAGAGGTCCTCCACCACCTCCTTGAAGATGGGGAGACGGCCGGCGTGATGCGAGGAAAGACCCATCTTCAGGGCCTCCAGCCACTGGTCGAAGCCGAAGACCTTGAGGTCCTCCTCGGGCAGCCAGGCCATGCGTGAGAGCACCTGTTCCTCGATAAACTTCTTTTCCTCGGGGGAGGTCAGGTCGGCCCCGGCCTCGATGCAGTGGGTCACCCCCGCGTCGCATCCCGCGCGGCTGAAGATGAAATAGATGGCCGGGAGCATACCCGATTTATGCAGGCGCGTGACCACGTCCGCGCGGCGCGGTATGAGGTGCTTGGTGCGGGGCTTCCTGCCGCCCCCGCCACGTTTGTTCATGGACTTCTCGTACTCGTCCACCACCTGGGGTGAGCGGCCCGAGAGCAGGTTGACCATGATGCCGCCGATCATGTAGTAGTGGCGCAAGGGCACCGGCCTCTGGTCGTGGAAGATGGTCTCCACGTCTCCGCGCAGGTCGTTGAGCCACTCGCCGAACTCGTGGTAATTGGATACGGTGGCGGAAAGGCCGATGATCTTGACCTCCACCGGCAGATGGATGATTATCTCCTCCCACACCGCTCCCCGGAAGGGGTCCATGAGGTAATGGCACTCGTCCAGGACCACGAAGCGCAGGCCATACAGGGCGTCGGAGCGCTCGTAGATCATGTTGCGCAGGACCTCGGTGGTCATGATCACTACCGGCGCCTCGGCATTTATACTGTTGTCGCCGGTGAGAAGCCCCACGTTCTCCGGCCCGTATACCGCGCAGAAATCGCGGTACTTCTGGTTGCTGAGGGCTTTGAGCGGGGTGGTGTAGAAGGTCTTGCTCCCCCCCTTCTCCGCCAGCCATACCGCGAACTCCGCCACCACCGTCTTCCCGGAACCGGTGGGTGCGACCACCAGCACGGAACGCCCGTTGCACAGGTACTCGATAGCTTCGTGCTGGAAGCGGTCGAGGGGGAAGGCGTATCGCGATTCGAACTCGGATATCTCGCTCGGCTCTCTCACGCTGTTCACGCTACCATTCTAACAAAGGGACCGCCTCCTAGACGAGCGATCGGGAATAATGGGTCTTGCGCCTGAAATGGGACCGGGACCGACCAGCACTCTCGCAGGCCTGTTTGCTAGGTGGCCGGGAGGGCAAGAAACAGAAGGGACCGCCTCCTAGACGAGCGATCGGGAATAATGGGCCTTGTAAGAAAAATGGGGCCGGGGCCGGCCGGCGCTCTCGCAGGACCGACTACAAGGTGGCTGGGAGGGCTTGACTGTGAGGACTCCGTACGATTCTCTATTCTAGTGTGCCGTCCCGTAAATAAGGTTACGCACCGAATGCCAGCGTATTTATGGGACGGTGCGCCAAGACACCGCTGCATGGAGGATAAGCCTTGCGTATCGAGGAGCTGGAGCCAGGACAGGAGAAGGAGGCGCTCGCCTTCCTCGAACGGGACCCCGTCCGCAACCTGCGCATGGTCTGGGCCCTGCGCCGCTGGGGTCTCTTCGACCTGGGTCTAGCGGAGCAGGGTAACTACCTTGCGGCTCGTGACACGAAAGGGATCCGGGGGCTCCTGTTCCTCAACAACCAGGGCATGTTGAGGTTGGCCGCGCATGGCGATACGGCGCGGGCATTGGCGGATAGGGCGCTCTCCCTTTGGGGCATGCCGCAGGTACTGGCGGGGCCCGAGGAAGAGGTGGAGGGGATCCTCGCCGCGGTGGAAGCGCTGGCGCAGGCGGTGGAACACCGCGAGGAGGAGATCAGCCTCACCCTGTCGGTGCGGGACCTCATCCCATATTGGGGGAGAGCGGAAGCGGCCATCGAAGAAGACCTGGAAGCCCTGGTCGCCCTGGAGAGGATGCTCCAGGGCGAGCTTCTGGGCAGCTGCGCCGAGGCTTGGGTCATCCGTTCCCAGTTGCGGCGATCCCTCGAGGACGGATCGGCCGCGCTTGTCAGGTGGGACGGGAAGCCGGCGGCCAAAGCGGAGATCGAGGCGGCGACCCCGCGCGCGGACGAACTCGGCGGGGTCTATACCGTGCCGGGGCTGCGGCGCCGTGGCTTCGCGGCAGCCGCCTGTACCCTGGTGTGCAATGCATCCCTGGCGCGCGGCAAGACGGTACGGCTGGAGACGCAGCGCGACAATGCCGCCGCCATCGGGCTCTACGGGCGCCTGGGCTTCAAAGTGCTCTGGCCTCACCTGGCGGTGAGGTTCGGATCCAGCACTTTTTAACCCGCAGCCCGTAGCCGCAGACCTTATGTGGACAGCGCCATCGATGAACGGCCGGTGCCTGCGGAAGGTGATCGTGAAAGTGATAGAATTAAGCGTATCCGGCGGCCTTAATTCCCTCTCGAGGCCGCAGCCCTTTTGATATCTAAGGACGGAGGGTCCTTATGACCGCTGACGGCATACACTGGAACCCGGAAATAGAACTCCTGGGGAGGGAAGCCCTCGCGGCGCTGCAGTCGAGACGGCTCGAGGAGACCCTGAAGCGCTGCGAGCATAGCCCTTTCTACCAGGCCTGGTTCCGCGACGCGGGATTCAAACCCGGCCGGTTCAAGTCCACCGCCGACATCCAGGGCCTGCCCTGCATGGATAAGGAAACACTCAGGGACGACGACCCCACCCGTTTCCTTACCGTCCCCATGGACGATATCGTGCGCATGCACTCGTCCTCTGGGACCACGGGGCAGGCCACGGTCATCTTCCACACCGCCCGGGACATCGAGGCATGGGCGGAACTGGTGTCACGCTGCATGTACATGGCGGGGGTGCGCCGCTCGGACGTCTTCCAGAACATGATGGGCTACGGGCTTTTCACCGGCGGCCTCGGGTTCCATTACGCCGCTGAGAGGATAGGCGCCATGGTCATCCCCGCCGGCGCGGGCAACAGCAAGCGCCAGATACAGCTCATGCGGGATTTCCATACCACGGTCGTGCATATCATCCCCAGCTACGCCCTCTACCTCTTGGAGGTGT
>CAYHAT010000203.1:0-6665 GCA_964354675.1 uncultured Actinomycetota bacterium
AGGCCAACGCCACCTCCTTCAAGTTCCGCTTCAATGCCGAGGACGTTTTCATCGCGCACCAGAGGCTGCAGGAGCTCGTTTCCGAGGCGGCACAGGCCTCCTCGGGGACGCGCACACGACGCGGCCGTGAGAGGAGGAGGGGAGAGTCGTCGCCGGCAGCGCAGCGCACCAGGGTGATCATGGCGGAGGCCGTCGAAGTGCTGGATGTCTATATCTACGACGTCACCACCGACAGCGGCACCCTCATCGCCAATGGCATCTACTCCCACAATTGCGGCGGGCACAGCCTCGACTACATCAAGAAATACGGCATCTCACTGCCCAATATCACCAGCACTTCGCGGCCGGCCAAGCACCCCGAGGTGCTCATCGGCCACTTGGTGAAGATGGCCTCCACCCTGCAGTCGCACTACGCCGGGGCTATCGGCTGGGAGGCGGTCAACATGTTTTTCGCCCCCTACCTGGTGGGGCTGGGCTACGAACGCATCAAGCAGCTGGCCCAGATGCTCATCTACGAGTTCAACCAGCTCGCCGGCGCCAGGGGGAGCCAGGTGGTGTTCACCGATTTCAACCTCTACTGGAACATCCCGCGCCATTTCCGGGACGCCCCGGCCATCGGCCCGGGGGGAGTTTATACCGGTAAGACCTACAAGGACTACGAGAAGGAGGCCCAGGCCTTCCTCAAGGCCCTCTTCGAGGTGTACCTGGAGGGGGACGCCATGGGCAAGACCTTCGTGTTTCCCAAGCCCCTGCTCCATATCAGCGATGATTTCTTCCGTGCCGAAGGCCACGAGGAGTTCATGGACCTGGCCTGCAGGGTGGCATCGCGGCAGGGTATCACTTACTTCGTCTTCGACCGCGGCGACGAGATAACCGTCTCCCAGTGCTGCCGTCTGAAGTTGAAGCTCAAGGAACAGGACCTGCTGGAGGTCATGACCCCCGAGAGGATGCGTTTTTCCGCCCTCCAGAACATCACCGTCAATCTGCCGCGCATCGCCTACAAAGCCAATGGGTCGGACGAGGTCCTCTTTCACGAGCTGGAGAAGGCCTTGGAGATGGTGGCGAAGGCCCACATACAGAAGAAGGCGTTCATCGCCGGCCTGCTCGCCCAGGGGGTAAACGGCCCTCTCTCCGTTCTTTGCGATGCCAAGGACGGCGAGCCCTACCTCAGGCTGGAGCGCCTGACCTACCTGGCCGGACTGCTCGGACTCAACGAGATGGTGCAGTACCATACCGGTATGGAGCTCCACCAGTCCCAGGAGGCGTTGAAGTTCGGGCTCAAGGTGGTCGCCAATATGAACCTGACCTGCAAGCGCCTGTCTGAGCAGTACGGGATAAACCTCGTGCTGGAGGAGTCACCGGCGGAGTCCAGCGGCTACCGCCTGGCCAAGCTGGATACCAAGTATTATCCCGCCCAGGCCGTGCAGGTTCTCAAGGGCGACCTGGAGAGGGATGAGTTCTACTACACCAACAGCGTACATCTCAACGTGGAGGCGGACCTCGACTACATAGAGAGGGTGCAGAAGCAGAGCCTCTTTCACCCCCTCATCGAGGCGGGGGCCATTTGCCATGTCTGGCTGGGCGAGAACCAGCCGGATCCCGAGTCCATCAAGAACTTCGTCATCAAGACCTTCCGCAACACCCAATCGTCACAGATAGCTTTCTCCCCGGAGTTCACGGTGTGCAACGACTGCAAGAGCACCCACCGCGGCTTACATGAGGAGTGTCCGAACTGCGATTCGGATAACGTCTATGGCATCACCCGTATAGTAGGCTATTTCTCCAAGGTCACCACCTGGAACAAGGGGAAGGTGGGAGAGCTGAAGGACCGCGTAAGGACTGATCTGAAAGGGGGTTTGGACCGTGCAGCATTTGAAGGTCTTCGTGAAGCAGGATTGTCAAAAGTGCCCAGCGGCTAAGGAGATCGCCAACAACTTTCCCGCTACGGAGGTATACGACGTCGAGCAAGCGGATGGATTGGCGGAGGCCGCCTACTACAGCGTCTTATGTACCCCGTCGATAGTGGTCGTCGACGAGAGTGGGAGCGAGGTATTCGCCTGGCGCTGCTCCGTACCGACCCCTAAGGACGTCGCAGAGCATATCAACTGACATGTCTTGCCTCCATAACATGAGGGGCCTCCTGCCCTCCAGCATGTTGGATTGGCCCGGGAAGATCTGCACCGTGCTCTTCCTGGGGGGTTGTGATTTTAGTTGTCCTTATTGCCACAACCCGGAGCTGCTGGAGACGGAGGGTTTTTCGGACAGCATCGATTGGGACGACCTGGCCTTCTTCCTGAGCGAGCGTTGCGGGTGGATAGACGGGGTCTCCATCACTGGAGGAGAGCCGACCATCCATGCCGACCTGCCGCTGCTGTGCGAGAAACTGCAAGGGCTGGGCATGGCGGTGAAAATAGACACCAATGGCTCGCGGCCGCGGCTGCTCGCGGAGATACTCTCGCGCGGGCTCGTGGACTTCGTGGCCATGGACCTCAAGACATCGTTCGAGAGATATCCCACGGTGGTACGGAGACCGGTCGATCCATTGTCCATCGGGGAGTCCATCGACGCGGTCATAGGCAGCGCCGTGGAGCACGAGTTCCGCTGCACGGTGGTACCGGGACTGGTGGGGTTGGAGGACCTCGAGTTCCTGGCAGAGAGGGCCGGCGGCGCGAGGGTGTTCATCCTGCAGCAGTTCCGCTCGGAGAACACCCTGGACCCGGCCTACCGCGGCGCCAAGGGATACCCGGAGGAAGTCCTGCTGGACTGGGCCGACAAGCTGTCCCGCCTGGTCCCTACGCGGGTAAGAGGGCTGGTGAATACGCTGCTTAGTTGAGATGCATGCCTGTGGCGGGCCTCCGCCCTACAGCAATAGTGCAGGGGGGTAATATGACCGAGGCTTTATCCAGGGAGATCACGGAGGAAAGAGGGCCGAGAGCGCAGGTGGGAAAACTGCTGTGCGTAAGCGAGACCATCTTCCCGGACGGCTCGCGGCACAGTGTAAACCTGGTCTACCGGGGCTTAGAGGTGGGCGGGCAGCTGAAGCCGTCTAGCGATGTCAGGATGGCTGGGAAGGAGTTCGTGGACCTCCGTAAGCTGAACCCCGCCAGGTCGGCCCGGCCCGCTGCGGGACTGCAGGCCCGCAGCTTGGCGTCCGGGCTTGAGGGCGGTGAAAAATAGCCGGGAAGGCACTGGAAGGATACGGAGAGATGACGAATAAGGACCGCGACAAGGTACAGGACCCTTTCGCGGAACCGAGTAGTGCCCTGAGGGAGAGCGATCCCGCGGAGGTCGCGGAAAGGGCAGGCATACCTTTTGAGAACGGAGAGTTAAGGCTTTCCCTCATGCAGTGGGAGATGCACCTAAGCCATCCCGACCTGTTCTTCCAGGCTCCGGAGTTCCTCGATACCTACGTGATCAAACTCCTGGCCGTAATATACATGGCCAACGCCAGGGCTATTCCGCTCGCCAACCGATGGGTGCCGTACCGCGAGCTCAAAGACGGACTGTTTTACACCAAGAGCTTCTCGGACACGGTCGAGGACAGGGTGTGCCGGAGGTTTGGAGGGGACCTTGAGGGCATGCGCGCCGCATGTGAGGCGTTGGGCGGCCGGGAGGTAGACCAGGGGGACCTGGGCATGGTGGTGAACACCTTTCCCCGCCTTCCTCTCCTGTTTATCATCTGGCTGGGAGATGAGGAGTTCGAGCCCAATGCCCGCATATTGTTCGATGTATCGGCCACCAATTACCTCAACGCCTTCGAATTGCGCATGCTCTGTGGTGAGGTGGTGAACCGCCTCACACGCATAGCCGATGGAAAGCTGGAGATCCCCCCTCCGGATTGATCGGCGCAGGCGGCCGGAAGGGCACGTTTCGCGGCAGCAGCGGCAAAAGAAGGACATGGCATATAATATAGTTAACTATTTAATAGTAATGAGTTAACTATAAGGAGGTGGGGATGCATGGTCTCGAGGGTGGCGACCATGGCCCTGGGATTGCTTGCGGAGGGGGAGAGGCACGGTTACGACCTCGGGCGTGAGATGGACGAGAGAGGCATGCTGCGCTGGACGCGCGCCAGCAAGGTGGCGGTATACAAAGCCCTCGCCCGCTTGCAAGGGGAGGGCTGCCTGACTTCCTGGACGGAGCGGGAGGGGAACATGCCCGAGAAGCGCGTCTACGCCATCACCGCCGTGGGGGAGGAAAGACTCAAGGACAACGTTTACTCCCTTCTCGCGAGCCAGGAGCCTCTGCGCTTCGACATGCCGGTGGGGCTTGCCTTTATAGGTTTTCTGGACCAAGAGGAGGCGAAGGATGCGTTGCGATCGCGCCTTGCTTACTTGAAAGCCCAGTTGAGACGATTGCGTAAGGAGAACGATATTATGCAAGGCCTTGCGCATGGCATAAGCCTGGATATTCTAGCCCACGAACAATCAGCATACCGCGAGGAGATGCGTTGGCTGCGTGGGATTGTTGAAAGAATGGATGAAGGCGGCTAAGCTGAAAACACTGGGAAGCGAGTTTTCGGCAGAGCAAGGTGTATGCGGTGACGGGAGACGAGAGGTCAAGAAAGATCCTGGAAGAGGCGGAGCAATATGCCTTCGAGGTAGGATACCGCCGCTTCAACATGGATGAGCTCTCGCAGAGACTGCGCATGAGCAAGAAGACCATATACGAATACTTTCCGTCCAAGGACGAGCTCTTCACGACAGCCCTAAACCGCAGGGCGGGTAAGATCCTCAGGCGCATGCAGGAGATCCTTGAGCTGGACGAGGATGCCATGGGCAAGCTCTACCTCATGGGCAAGCATATCGTGGACGAGGTATCCCATATCAAGCCTTCCCTGGTGAAGGAGGTGGAGACCCTCTTTCCCGACGTGTTCGAAGTATATGGCGATTTCTATCGCAAGATAGTCGGAGGCCTCACCCGCATCATCGAGGAGGGCGCGAAAAGCGGGGAGTTCCGCTCCGACGTCAACCCCGTGGTGTTCGCTTATATGGTGCAGGGTATCGTTGATCTGTCCAGCAGCCCCTACCTTTTGATCGAGAGCGGTCTCAGTCTCGACGAGGTATATACGGCCTTCATGAAGATCCTCATGGAAGGGATCGTGGCAAAGGATGGCAGGGAAGCGGAAAAGCGAACGCGGATAGGGGCTTGATGCGGTGGCGGGAACCTTGCGACAAACGGTCTCCCACAGGGGATAGACGACACCAGGCGACGGGGAAGCTGCACCTGGGCGGAAAGACGTTCCCGCAGGAGCGCCATGTCCAACGGAGCGTATGGCAAAAAGGTGAAATCGTTACCATCTTGACAGGAAGAAACGGGGATGCTTGAATAGCCTAAACTAATAAACGTATTTCAGTATTAGAGTTTCCATATTGCAGCAGTTTCCCGTACAACGAAGGAGCAATAATCGCAGCAAGGAGGCCATTGCCATGAGTGGACTTATGGATATAAGGCGTAAGAGCGCAACGATGGCTCAGCCTCGCGCCGGGGGGCATAGAAGCAGGCTTTGATATACATGTGGTAAAAGGGGATCAGGTGTGGAAGAGGGATTAGCAAGGGAAACGCGGGAGATCATCGCGAAAGACCCGTATGCGGATCGCATCGGCGCCGAGTTGATCGAGATCAAGCCGGGATGGGCCAGGGTCGCCATGCGGCTTGAGGAAGGCCACCTGAACTTCATGGGCATGATACACGGGGGGGTCATTTTCTCCCTCGCGGACGTTGCCTTCGGGGCGGCCGCCAATTCATTCGGGAGCCGGGCGATGGCGCTTTCGGTGGGGATCGACTTCCTGGCAGCCCCGAAGACGGAAGGCGAGATGACCGCCGAGGTAGAGTTGGTGACACGTGCAGGCAAAATGGGGTTCTACCGCATGAAAGTGACGGACGCGGAGGGGACGACCGTGGCCCAGTGTCATGGCTGGGCTTATCATACCGGAAAACCGTTGCAGAGCGAGGGCTAGATTAATCGGTCGGCTATGGCTAGGAGGTATGCTTATGTCTATTGAGGGCAAGGTAGCGCTGGTGACGGGGGGTTCGGGAGGCTTGGGCAGGGTGCACGGCCTGGTACTGGCCGAGCACGGCGCCGACGTGGCCCTGGTTTACAACCACAACGAGGCCAAGGCCATGGAGGCTGCGAAGGAGATCGAGGCCAAGGGCCGCAAGGCGCTGGCGGTAAAGATGGACCTCGCCGACGAGGCGTCCATCAATGAAGGAGTGGAAAGAGTGGGGCGCGAGCTCGGCGTCGTGGACATCCTGGTCAATAACGCCGCCGCGGGCATCGTGCGCGCCATCACCATCACCGACATGACCAAGGAGGACTGGGACGCCGACGTAGCCGTAAACCTCACCGCCCCCTTCCATCTCATCAAGGCAGTTTTTCGCGGCATGGCAGAGAAAGGGTGGGGGCGCATCATCAACGTCTCCTCGGTCACGGGGACCATTGGCGGATTCGGGCAGTGCAGCTACGCCGCCACCAAGGCCGGGCTCATCGGGCTGACCAAGACGGTGGCGCTGGAGGGCGCCCGCAAGAACATAACCTGCAACGCCGTAGTGTTGGGGGTGTTCGACGCGGGCAGCTTCTACGACGTGGCTGAGCCCTTCCGCGAGCGCATCATCAAGAGGGTGGCCATGCGCCGCTCCGGGGACCCCAGGGAGCTCTCGGAGGT
>CAYHAT010000204.1:0-6652 GCA_964354675.1 uncultured Actinomycetota bacterium
GAGGATGGATTTGAACCATCGTAGGCTGCGCCAACGGATTTACAGTCCGGAAAATACGGTTGTTCTCAGTTTATGACAGTTGCTCTGAGTTACAAAAACCCTGCTATTTGTGCGGAATCCAGTTGTTCTCAGTTGCTCTCAGTTTTCCTCAGTTGCGCTCAGCTATATTGACTATTTGTTGACACATAATCGAAGATTTAGGATGCCAGATCGTATCATTTATATCCGGGTGGCATCCGGCTTACCACGACCGATTTTTTCGTGCTACTTTTTCATTTGCAGTCATCTGTTTCTCCTTTCGATAGTCTTGGTGACTTGGATAATCAACAATTCTACCGAACGGGGCGGATGGCTGCATTGCTGTTGAGGATGTTTAAATGTGTCAGGGAAGCTGGGGGAATTTTACATATAAAGTATTCTTTATCTCTTGTGACAATAGATTTTATCTCTTATTGGGCTGGATTCCGCTATAAGAGCTTGGCCCCAGGTATAGATCGAGGGGGTTGGAGCCCCCTCGATTTCTTCTTCCTAACGACAGCCGGCGATGTCGATTCTAAAGGTCTACTTTGGCGTCAGTCCGAGTACCCCCCGATGGTGTCGGTGCCGGTGCCGCGTGAGTCCCAGTACATGGCCCGTTCCACCATGATCTTCTTGCCAGCGGTGGTGCAGGTAACCATGATGGCGGCCCGGCCGGTGATGTGCGAGTGCTCTGCCATGTTGAAGGTCCTTCTGGAGTTCGCCGCAATGGTCTCGGTCTTCACCACGTTGCCCGCCCCGTCCGGGGTCAGGTAGGTGATCTCCACCTCTACGTCGGCGTCGTTGGGGTTCTGGACCAGGGTGAAGGTCTCTTTTCCGTCGCTGGTCTGGCCGTCCGCCAGGTACCAGGTGGTGTGGGGGGCATCCAGGCCGATGGAGTCGTGGCAGACCTGGCCTGCGTCCGCTCCCCCGTTCCAGTACATGGCCCGCTCGGCGATAATGGGTTGGCTGCCGTGTACCCGGGTGGAGAAGGAGGGGTCAGGGCCGGGGATGGCGGTGGTCTCGTTCACGTTCACGGTCTTTCTGGAGTTGGGCGGCATGGTGAAGGTAGGGCCGGTAACAGGGCCCGCGGTGGCCTGGTATGCGATGGTGACTTTGGTCTCGGTGTCCTGCGGGTTCTGGACCAGGACGTAGGTGGTGAAGCCGAATCCGGAGCAGCCCTCGGCCAGGTAGTAATCGGAGGCGGCCGAGGTGGCCCCGGTGGAGTCGTGGCCCTCCCTTCTGCTGTTGCGGTACATGGCCCGCTCAGGGATGACCGGCAGGTCCGAGGTCACCTTGATGGAGGCGTCCTTGGCCCCTATGAAGTCGGTCATGTTCAAGGTCAGGCGGGAGTTGGGGTCCACCGCCATATTGCTCTTGACCGGGCTCTCTCCCTCTATCATCCAGGTTATCTGGCAGCTGGCGGGGGTGTCGTTGGGGTTCTGGATGAGCAGGTAGCATTCGAATCCCCAGTTGGATGAGCCCTCCGGCAGGTACCAGGTGGTGGCGGGTGCGGTCACCCCGGTGGCGCAGTGGGCCTCGGGGCAGGCGGCACCGGGGCCGGTCCAGTACATGGTGCGGTCGACGCTGATGGTCTTTTTCTCCAGACACTCCACCTTGGTGGAGAAGTCGGCAGTTCCGAGGGTGGTGGAGGGATAGACGGTGGCCTGGCTCTGAGCGGGCATGGGGACGGTGGGGCCATCCTTCGGGCCCGTTCTGGTCATGTAGGTGAGCTTGACGTTTACCGCCTCATCGTTGGGGTTCTCGATGCTTACGTAGCAGTTGAATCCCCAGTCGGTGGAGCCCTCGGCCAGGTACCAGGTGGAGAGGTCCAGGGTGAAGGTGGCACTGATGGTGTGGGCCGCTGTCACGTTGGTAAAGGTGTAGTTGGTGATGGCTCCCTGGGAGACGCCGTCCACTTTCACGTCGGCCACGATATAGCCTTCATCCGGAGTGATGGTGAAGGCCTTGTTGGCCCCATAATTCACGCTCACTGCTCCCGAGGGGCTGATGGAGCCGTTGGCACCGGCCGTAGCGGTGATGTCGTTGGTGTCGATAGCGAAGGTGGCCGCGATGGTGTGGTCAGAAGTTACGTTGGTGAAGAGGTAAGAGGTTATGGCTCCCTGGCTCACACCGTCCACTTTGACGTCGGCCACATGGTAGTTTGGGTTGGGGGTGATGGCGAAGGACTGATCGGCACCGTAGATCACGTTTTTAGCTCCGGAGGGAGTGATGGAACCGCCCGGTCCGGCTGATGCTGTGATGGTCCGGGCGTCGATGATAGTGAAGCCATCTGGCAGAGTCCCAGATTGGGCATCGGGGTTGGTGACTACTACATCCCATCCTCCAGCTAAGGCTCCTGTAAGATCAAAATTACAGGTAATCTGAGTGGCAGAGGCAACATTCACCCCCATGCCAGCATCTATGTCTGGTTGGCCACTCCGAGTGAGCTTGACCATCGCTCCGGATCGGAAGTCCGTGCCTGCAAGGTTAGTTATCTCTATTACTTCTCCCTTTACACCGGCTGTCGGGATGATAGATATTACTGTGGGCGGTCCGTCGAAACAGGACAGACTCGGACATAACTCTCCACCCATCCTTGTCCAACTTCCCCCAGCAAACAAAGAACCGCTGGATAAGGCAAGGGCGTAGACCGTGCTGTCAGCCTCTGGTACCCAATCAGCTTTTGCTCCACTCGAAGCATCAAAAGCAGTTAAATGGGCCCTAAATTCCCATTCCGGCTTTTTCCATTTGACGAGTTGAAAATCTCCTCCTGCATAGACTAGGTTGTCGTCAATCAAGAGTACTCGAACGGTATCATTGACATCGGGGTCCCAGTCGCTTGCGGCTCCTCCTAATTTGCTAAAAGCAGCTAGGTGGTTCCTGGTAACCCCGCCAGTATTTTGGTTCACAGTCGTAAAAGAACCACCTGCATAGACTGTCTCTCCTGATACCAGAAGCGCCTCAACAGAGTTATCTACATCCGGGTTCCAGGGAAAAGCCGTGCCGTTTACCAGTTCGAAAGCAGCAAGATGGTTCCTGCTAACCTGTGAAGGCCCCTGGTTAACTACTGAGAACCCTCCACCCGCATAGGCGGTGGAACCATCTATGGTCAGTACGTGCACGGCAGCATCAACGTTGGGGTTCCATGAGTAGGCTGCACCAGTGTCGCTATTGAAGGCAGCAAGGTAGTTCCTCCCAATCTCGCCCCCTCCTTGGTTCACTACAGTAAAGGCACCACCCGCATAGACCACCGGGCTATTATAGAATAATGTTTCGATCGTGCCGTTCGTATTCGGGTCCCAGGAAGTAACCATTCCGCTGGTTTTATCGAAAGAAGCCGCGTTGTTCCGGGCAGCCTGTGAAGTTTGGCCTTGGTTGACGCTAGTGAAAGTGCCTCCTGTATAAACGTTGGAGCCAGATAGAGCAAGTGCCTCGATCGTGCCGTTTACGTTAGGATCCCATGCAGTTGCACGTCCGCTCGCGTTGTCGATGCAAGCTAGGTTGTTCCTATCGATGCCCGCGAAGGTGGTGAAGAGTCCTCCTGCATAGATAGTCGATCCCGACACGGCAAGTTTCTTTACTGAGTTGTTTGGCTTGGGATTCCAGGAAGTCACTGTTCCGCTGGTAATGTCGAAAGAGGCCAGGTAATTCCGGGCGGCCTGTGATATTTGGCCTTGGTTGACACTGGTGAATGTACCCCCTAAATAAACCGTGGAGCCAGATATAACGATATCTAATACTTCCTGATTCACTCTGGGATTCCATGCAGCAACCGTTCCGCTGGTCGCATCAAAAGAGGCGATATAATCCCGATCTGCCTGGGTTGGACTACCCAGGTTAACCGTTCTAAACATCCCGCCAGCATAGACAATGGAGCCTGATATTTCCAGGGTATTTACAGAACTGTTAACATTTGGAACCCAGGTTGTTGCAGTCCCGCTGGTTTTATCGAAAGCTGCCAGGTTGTTTCTGGTCTGCTGGGACGGTCCCTGGTTAACGATGTTAAACGCTCCACCTATGTATACGGTGGAGTCCAGTGTTGCGATAGTATATACGATACCGTCAATGTTTGGGTCCCAGGGTGTCACAGTCCCGTTTATTAGGTCAAAAGCTGCCAGGTTGTTTCTGGCACATTGAGTGGGCTTGCCCTGGTTGGCAACTGTAATATATCCGCCTACGTATATGGTGGATTCTAATAATGCGATTGAGTAGACCATCCCATCAACATTCGGATCCCAGGTTGTTGCAGTCCCACTGGTTTTATCGAAAGCTGCCAGGTTGTTTCTGGTCTGCTGGGATGGTCCCTGGTTAACGGTGTTAAACACTCCACCTACATATACAGCGGAGTCCGTTACTAAGATAGAAGTCACCGGGCCATTGGGGTTGGGGTCCCAGGAAGGATCTACAGAGCCGTCTGCCAATATATGCGCGAGGAAGTTCCTGCTGGTTCTATCTATTTGCTGGAATAAGCCTCCTATGTAATATCCCCCGGAGCCGTCCTCGGCATAGGCACCCACCATAGCGTTTACGTGAGGATGTGAAGGAAGAACCTCGCCGGTAGTGCTCGAAATAGTGACGAAACTCCCGGTGTTCGGACCAACTAGAGTAAACGATCCGCCGATGTAGGTATATTCAGGAGTCGATGCTATGGCATATACAGTACCGTTGGTAATCCATTTTTCTAGGTTTGCGGTACTTGCAGGTTGTGCCATTGCCTTTGAGGGGGGCATTAAGAACATAATCGTAAGGATAGCTACCATAAATACAAGGGTAATACGAAAAAAGGCTCTGACTGCTTTCAATATGGACATGCTATACATCCTCCTTCAAGGATGACCCTATCCTAAAATCGTAGATCTGCTTGATTCGAGATTCTTCGTAAGCCCCGAATGCCCTATTTACCGATATCTTACCATACCTCCAGATAAATGAATTGCCTTGCCTCGCCTTTCACTCTTCTCTTGAGCTAAACGTCCTACTAAGTTCAATCCGAATTCGTTTGATTATCTCTTTCAGGATTAAGTGAACTATGTTCGCACATTATCGATGCTATATATTGGCGTGGTATAGAGAATCATAACAAGTCCGTATCACGGATTGTTCTAAGATAACCAAGTAAAAAGCCAATAGGCTAGGTAATACATCCTCTGACCTGCCGTTTTAATGTTGGTACCCGGAGAGGGGCTCGAACCCTCACGGATTTCTCCGACGAATTTTAAGTTTGCTGGCCTTGTTATATAGAGTTATCTGGAGTATGTCTGAGTTCGCAAGATTGGTGGTTAAGCAAATATCTTGTGCGTTTGCGTTAGTCTGAGTATCCCTGAGTGAGGCTGAAGCTTGAAGATATTGTGAAGATTTGCAATTATTGGTACCTCATCATCAACTGACCAATAGAAAACGGCAGGCCATTTAAACGCTATCTGACCTGCCGTTTTAATATTGGTGGGGGAGGATGGATTTGAACCATCGTAGGCTGCGCCAACGGATTTACAGTCCGCGAAATACGCTTGCTCTCGGTTGGGGGAGGTCTCTGGGTCACAGCCGTTTTACAGCCTTCTCCAGCTCTCCTCTAGGCACGAGGTCTAAGATATCCAGGTTCTCGCCGCTGACTTCGTAGAGGATTCGGTAGTCCCCCACTCTTAGCCGGAAGAATTCGTCCTTCGGGCCCTGGAGGCGCTTCACGCTCTTTCCTTCTGGAAAGGGATCGGAGGCCAACTTCTCGATGGCTTTGCCTATACGTTTGCGATCCGCCGCTGAGATGGCCTTGAAGGCCTTGGCGTACCGCTTTGAGTAACGGAGGGTGTAGGCCATCTATTCCCCCGCGAGCTTTTCCATCTCCTTGTGGGTGAGGAAATCGTCGTCCTTTATCTCCTTGCGTGCTTCCTCGCGCCTCCTTATGAGCTCGGGGTGGTTGGCCAGGATGAAATCCTCGAGATCCTCTTCAGAGAAAGGCATGAGCACAGCCCTCGGCTTTCCGTGCCAGGTGATGATAATCCACTTATCATCCTCGGCTATGTCCCGCACCACAGCGGACATCTGCCCCTTCATCTCCTTTACTCCCATAAAGCCGATGGATGATGGGGGCTCCATGGCCTCTATCTTCATATGGCCCTGCGGTGCTTTCGTTTTCGCCATCTTCCTCACTCCTAAAAAGTGGTCCTAATAGTGGTCTCTTTCCATATCGTCATTATACCATGCTCGCTTAAGTGCCTCTCCCCTGTACTATATCTTAGGGGTTCGACAAAAAATGTATTGACTATATGTTGATCGGATTCTGGGATTACAGGTGGCATATAGGTGGCTCGGCGGAAGAAGAGCATCCTTTAAGCTAACCAAGTAATAAGCGCGGCCGCCTCCTTGACAAGAAAGACGATTTCATTACCCATTACACTACCTCCGCCCTATACTTCTTCTAAGAAAGATTGTAGCGTTTCGCCAGGCCGGCCTGCTATGAAGCCGGGGGTTCCGTATGTGAAGGAACCGCTGGGAAATGTGGCATATAGGTGGCTCGAAACGCCCGAAACCGAATGGACAGGCCGAAGCCTGTCCATTTTTCGCTGGTGGGGATCTTCGACATCAACGCCGGAAGGCGGATACGTGCCCGTCTAGCGTATCTTGAATTTAATAGGGTCCC